>CALCQB010000332.1 GCA_937897535.1 uncultured Novosphingobium sp.
GATGAAGACATCGCCGAACGCCTGATAGTATCCGGTGTCCTTCTCATTTCCCGTCCAGAGGCTGTTCACGTTGAACTGGATCCGCTCAGTGTCCGTGCGGCCGAAAACCATCGCGCCGAGTGAGCCGTTGCCCAGTGGCAGCGCTTCGGTCATCCACGAGCGCGCCGGAGCGTCATACCGGAGCGTGTTTGAAGAGTCCGCAGCAGGTTGAACCGCGGTCGCGGACAGGGCCATCATACCCATTGAAATGGCAAAAAGGGATACCGAAGTTTTTTTCATAAGCTGGAGAAGGGGTGTTCCAAGGTGAACCCGTCAATATGGAGTTAGGACTACTTGCCTCTATCAAGCACGATAGTCGAAAGCGGCCCGACCTTGATTACGCCATCGACCGGCTTGATCTCTTTCTTCGAGACCAGATCCATATAAACTTTGTCTTTCCCGGACACAGGCAGCTCGTAGGTGTTGGTCTCGGTGGTGTTCAGGCCGATAAGGTAGTCGCCGTATTCCAGCGAGTAAAACGCGGCCTTGCCAAGGAACGGACCCCACTCGCCATACTTCGGAGATGTGGCATCGTCCGGGCGCTTGGAGATGGGCATTTCCTCTCCAGCGAGGGCTTGGTGAATCTTCTCGCCGGGTGGCGGGAAGCCCTTGTTGCGGATGCGGTCGATCCAATCGGGACGCGTGTAGGTCTCGCCGCTCTCGATGATTTTCACGTTAGTGCGGACAGTGGCAATGCGGGTGTTGAACGGCGACTGCTCGAAAATACGGGCGAGCCTGTTAACACCGCGCTCGGCACGGTAGTAGAGGTTGATGAACATGCAGGTGTCGCCATGTTTCAGCGCGATGATCGCATTCTCTTCGTCGGCAAATGCGAAGTCTGGCTGGCCTGGCGTCATCGGCATGCGCGCGGGGCCTGCCCTTGAGTCGCGTCAATGCGTCGGCCGGCTGTCACCGCGTGGCCGGGCGTCCGTGTCGCGCGCTGGCCCGGCCCGGGCCGCGTCTTGCGGCGCCGCGATCCGCGGCAGGACGACGGTGAACCCGTCGCTCTCAGGTCCCCCGGGGGTGGCCGTCGATCAGCGCCTTGCGCAACAGGCCGTGCACGCCCTTGTGGCCGTTGACGGTCTGCGTCACGCGGAAGTCCACCGCCAGGCTGCACAGCGTGTAGGCGTCCTCGCGGTCCAGGCCGGCCTTCTCGCCCAGCAGCACGATCATGTCGCGCAGCGCGATGGCCATGGCCTGGTCCAGGCTGGGGTCCATGCCCATCGTGATCCAGTGCGTGGGCGTCTCGGCGCGCGGGTAGCGCAGGCCCGTGCCCTTGTGGACGATCAGCTCGAAGCTGCCCTGCAGCGCGGTCTCGATCTTGGCCTGCGCGCACTGCACCAGCTCGTCGACGCTGATGGCGCCGCTGCCGTCGCCGGTATCGATCAAGAATGGCCAGCCGCAGCTGGCCGGCGGCGGCAATCCCGGCTATCCCTTCTTCGTGCCGGGCGTGGCCGGGCATCGTCCGCCGCACCCGCCGATGGACTTCGATGCATTCCGGTGCGGCGATGGCGCGGATGCGTGTCACGGCGACGAGCCGCGATGCCGCGCTGCGTGCGAGCCAGGCTGCCAAGGTCGATGTCGTGGCCGCGCCCGAAGCGCTGGTCATGGGGGCAATGCTGCCCGTTGCTGCCTGAGGCGCCATGAACCGCTGGCTGGTCCACCGCGAGGCTCCCTCGCCCAACTGGAACGAGCGCGAGCTGCCAATCTCGATGGTGGTGCTCCACTATACCGGGATGCAGAGCGCGGCCGAGGCGCTGGAACGGATGTGCAGCGTCGAAGGCGGGGTTTCCGCGCACTACATGATTGAGGAGGACGGCACGGTCCACCGCCTGGTCCGCGAGGACCGCCGCGCCTGGCACGCCGGCAAGAGCTTTTGGCGCGGGGTAACCGATATCAATTCGGCCAGCATCGGGATCGAACTGGTCAACCCCGGCCACGAATTCGGCTATCGCCCGTTCCCCGATGCACAGATGGAAGCGCTGCTGCCGCTGCTCGCCGACATGGTCCAGCGCCACGATATTTCGCAGGCCAACGTGGTCGGCCATTCTGACATCGCACCGACCCGCAAGGACGATCCGGGCGAACTGTTCGACTGGGACCTGCTCGCCGCACACCGCCTGGCGCTGAAGACCCCGCGGGTGACCATGCCCAGCCCGTTCGAAAACGACGGCGCGTTCTTCCTCGGACTGGAGCGCTGGGGCTACGACATCTCCGACCAGCAAGCCGCCATGCGCGCGTTCCAGCGGCGCTGGCGGCCGCATATCATCGACGGGTTGGTCGATGGGGAATGCTCGGCGATTTTGTTTTCTTTGTTGTTGGACCGGGACAGCGGCAAGTCGCGGTAGATTTTTGATTGTCGTCGGCGCTGACTAAGATTGCCCTGCAAGTCTGATTCTTCTGCTGAGCCACCCAATAGACAAGACAAGAAGTACAATGACCGGTGCCGCCACCATCTGAACCTGGCAAATACCTGCGGTAATTGCTCTTGCCTTCATTTCCATCATCGGGTGCATGTCGAGATATGTCTGGCGATACCAGATCAGGGCATACCATTGCAGCAACGCTGGCAAGGGGCTTAAAAGTAATACCGCGAGGCGAATTGACGCTGCCTTTTGATCAGCAACGATGGCTCCGAATGAAGCTGCCAGCAGGGGCCAAATCAAGATAACGAACAAGGCTATGGCTTTTTCTAACATTTGCCAACCTTTGCGGCAAGGGGACCGCCGGAAGGTCCGGGCTTGAACTGAGGTCTGCCTTGCACCCCACCTCCCCATCCCCTACATCCCCAACCGCCAGGGGGCCGGGCAGCCGCGTCACGCAAGTGCCGAGGAAAGTCCGGGCTCCACGAAACAAGGGTGGCGGGTAACGCCCGCCGGACGAGGGACTTGCTCCCGAAGTCCAGGGAAAGTGCCACAGAGAGCAGACCGCCTCATATATGGGGTAAGGGTGAAAGGGTGCGGTAAGAGCGCACCGGGGGGCTGGTAACAGTCCCCGCATGGCAAACCCCACCCGGAGCAAGACCGAATAGGGGCGGCGTGCTGGTCGGCGACGATCAGTTGGTGTGTTTCGCACCGACCGCCCGGGTTGGTCGCTTGAGCCGCGCAGCAATGTGCGGCCTAGAGGAATGGCTGCCAGTGCGGATACGGTCTCTTGTGGGATACCGTCCGCGCTACAGAACCCGGCTTACAGGCCCCCTGGCGAATTTATTGCGAGTACGAACGGCACCATGCGCACCCGGTTGAGCATTTGCGCGAAGAAGATGCGCTTCGCCAACCGGGAAGCGGCGCTGCTGGCAGTTGCCAAAGCGGACATTCCGCTCCGCCCGTACTATTGTGATCGCTGCTGGCAGTTCCACCTGACCAGCAGGATCAAGGCCAGGTGATGCACAGGCATCGTCATTGCGAGCGGAGCGAAGCAATCCAGGAGCCGCATAAACCCCTCCTGGATTGCTTCGCTCCGCTCGCAATGACGAATTGTGGGGACAAGAACTTGGCGTCTAAGGCCGCCCCACGCTGACGTATGTGAACCCCTTGGCCCGCACTTCGGCAGGGTCATAGACGTTGCGCAGATCGACCAGCACCGGGGCTTTGGCGATCTGCTTGATCCGGTTCAGGTCGAGCGCGCGGAAGGCGTCCCATTCGGTGACGATCACGGTCGCGTCGGCGCCTTCGATCGCGGCGTAGGCGCTCTCCTGCATCGCGACTTCGGGCATCAGCGGCGCGGCCAGCACCATGCCTTCGGGGTCAAACCCGGCCACTTCCACCCCGGCGTCGGATAGCGCGAGGGCAATCGCGATCGACGGCGCATCGCGCATGTCGTCGGTGTTGGGCTTGAAGGTCAGGCCGAGCAACGCAACCTTCTTGCCGCGCGCTGCTTCGCTTCCGCCCAGCGCCTCGATCACCTTGCGGCCCATCGCGCGCTTGCGGGCATCGTTGA
>CALCQB010000333.1 GCA_937897535.1 uncultured Novosphingobium sp.
TCACCGTCGCCCGCGCCCGCAAGATCCAGCGCTTCCTGTCGCAGCCGTTCCACGTCGCCGAAGTGTTCACCAACATCCCGGGCAAGTTCGTCCAGGTTGAAGACACCGTGAAGAGCTTCAAGGCAGTGGTCGACGGCGAATACGATCACCTGCCCGAAAGCGCCTTCTACATGGTCGGCGGGATCGACGAAGCGGTCGCCAAGGCCAAGAAGCTGGCCGAGGACGCCTGAGGCCATGGCCCTGCACTTCGAACTCGTAACCCCCGCCCGGCTGGTCCGCTCGGACGACGTCTACATGGTCGTCGTCCCCGGCACCGAGGGCGAGTTCGGCGTGCTGGAAGGCCACGCGCCGTTCATGTCGACCGTCCGCGACGGCACGCTACGGATCTACAAGACCGAAGGCGGCCAGCCGGAGGAAATCCAGGTCCAGGGCGGCTTTGCCGAAGTCGGCGAAAACGGCCTGACCGTGCTCGCGGAGCACGTCGAAGGCTGAAGCTTTTGGCAGGTCCGGAAATGCAAAGGGCGGTCCGCTGGGCCGCCCTTTTCGTTTGGTCCTTCCCATTTTCGACGCAGGTCGCAAATGGGGAGGTGGATCGCCGAAGGCGAGACGGAGGGGGTTCTGCGCTGGCCTCCAAACCCCTCCGTCAGCCGCTTCGCGTCTGCCACCTCCCCATTTGTGGCATTCGCCAAAAATGGAGAGGAACTAGAGGGTTACAGTTCCGCTGACACAGGTCACGCACTGCCCGCCGACGTGCACATCCGCGCCGTCGATCCGGATCGAGACGAACCCATCCCGCCCCATCTGGCGGCCCTGGCTCGCAACATAGCTGTCGCCATCGCCCACCTGTCCCGCCGCCAGCCGGAACGCCGCGACCGCGCCATTGCCGCTGCCACAGACCGGGTCTTCGGCGATCCCGTCACCCGGTGCAAAGCTGCGGACGACCACGTGGTCGCCTTCCACCGCGAACAGTGTTGCGCCGGTCATCCCCTTGGGCACGTAAAAGTCCGCGAGCCGGGCCGCGTCGTGGTTCAGGTTCTCCAGTGCCGCCACCTCGGCCAGCTGGGCCACCAGCCAGACCGGCCCGACATCGACCGCCTGCGCCGCGCCCTGCACCGCCGCGCCGATCCAGGCGGTGGCTTCGGGATCGGCCAATTCGGTCAGGGCATAGCGCGGCAGCTTGAACGACAGGCCGCCCTCACCCACCGTCAAATCAACCAGCCCGACCGCGCATTGCTGCACCAGTCGGCCTTCCTTCGCCTGCGCCAGCCCGGCCTCCAGCACCGCATGGGCCGTGCCCAGCGTCGGGTGCCCGGCGAACGGCAGTTCGGCCTTGGGGGTGAAAATCCGCACCCGGTAATCGGCCGCCGGATCGCTCGCGGGCAGCACGAAAGTGGTCTCCGATAGGTTGGTCCAGTTGGCGAAGCCCTGCATCGCGGCATCGGACAGCCCCTCTCCGTCGAGCACCACAGCCACCGGGTTGCCCTTGTACGGCACGGCGGTGAACACATCGACCTGGGCGAATTTGCGACTGCGCATCGCTCTATTCCACCTGATCCTTGGGCAGCACTACCGGGCGATAGTTCCAGCGCATCGCCTTGCTGCCATCCATCAGCGAAATCTCCGCCATCAGCAGCTTGCCCTGCCGCCAATAGCGGATCCGCTGCGGGTAATCGTGCGCCGGGTTGGCGAATTCGATCGATTCCTCGCTGATCAGCACGAGTGGAAACTCGCTCGGCGGCTTGCCGTTGGGCTGCGCGAAATAGCTGATCGTGCCGTCGGGCTTGACCTTGATCTGGGTGGTTTCCCAGCCCTCCAGCTCCGATCCGAACCCGTTGCGGGCAACGCCGAGCATGATCCCGCCACGCGGATCGGTCCAGACTTCGTCGGCCCAGCTCGCCCCGTCCTGCATCACCCAGGTGCCCGCCAGCCAGCCCGGCAGCGCGGGCTTGGCCAGGGTCTGCGCGGCCAACGGGGCGGCCAGCAACAGGACGGCGGCGGCGATCAGTCTCTTCATGGAACAACCTTTGCCCGGGCCCGAATGAACGGCGGGTTTAGCGCCGCGAAGCGCATTGCTCAATCGGTCATCCCGGGTTCCGGCATGCGCCCGGCGCGCCACAGGTAGACCCCCGCACCGACGATCACCGCCGCACCAAGCAGGGTCAGCGCATCGGGATGGCTGCCGAACCAGATCCAGCCGAGCAGGCTGGCGATCAGCAACTGGATATAGGTCATCGGCGCAATCGTAGCTGCGCCTGCCCGGGTGGTACCAAGGTAGATCAGCCAGTGCGCCCCGGTCGCCGAACAGGCGACAACCGCGCATTTCGCGAGTACGATCCAGCCCGGCCAGCCAATCTGGAACCGCTCGATCCCGCTGGCATGAAACAGCAGCGCCGCCGCAATCAACACCGGAGTCGCCATGATCGCGACGAAGGCCTGCATCGCCAGTGCTGAGGCCTTGCCCGCGACATAGCGGTTGGCGATCATCAGCAGGCTCATCCCCAACGCCGCCAGCAGCGGCAACAACGCCGCCCACCCGGCGCTGATCAGGTTCGGTCGCAGCACGATCAGCACGCCTGCAAAGGCGATCAGCGAGGCAATCCAGGTTTCGCGCCGGGCCGGTTCGCCCAGCACCAGCGCAGCGAGCAGCGCGGTCAGCATCGGGCTGGTGAAGGTCAGCGCGGTCGCCGCCGCAAGCGGCATCACGAAGACGGCCGAGAAGAACCCGACCGACGCCAACGCCACGGCGAGGCCGCGGACCAGCTGGATATTCGGCACCGGCATAGCAAATGCAGTCCGCCCCTGCCGCGCGGCGAGCAGCGCCACCAGCCCGATCGCACCCAGCAGATAGCGCATCGCGGCGATCGCCACCGGCGACCATTGCCCCGCCATCGATTTCACCACCGCATCGCCGAACGACAACAGCGAGAACCCGGCCAAGGCCAGCAGCAATCCTGAACGTTCGGTCTGGCGCAAGTGGATGTCCTCCCCGTTGCGGGCTCTAGGGAGCGACTGAGCCCGCGCCAAGGGCTTTCCAAAGCTTTACCCGCTGTTAAACAGTCATGCTTAACAACCCCTAACCAGGCAAGCGCAGACGGGGCACACGTGACCAAGCTGATCATCCAGATCCCATGCTACAACGAGGCAGACAGCCTGCCCGATACGATTGCGGCCTTGCCGCGGCGCTTGCCGGGCATCGCAACGATCGAACTGCTGGTGATCGACGATGGCAGTCACGATGGCACCGCCGAAGTCGCTCGCAGGTTCGGGGTCCACCACATCGTCCGCCACCGCCGCAACCGCGGGCTGGCCGCAGCCTTCCAGAGCGGGATCGACGCTGCGCTGGCTGCCGGGGCCGACATCGTGGTCAATACCGATGCCGACGGGCAATATGCCGGGGAGGACATTGCCAAGCTGGTCGCGCCGATCGTTGCGCACGAGGCCGATCTGGTGATCGGCGATCGCGGAGTGGCGGAGAACGCCCACTTCGGACCGTTCAAGCGCCGCCTTCAGCGGCTCGGCAGCGCGGTTGTCCGCAGTCTTTCAGGCACCGAGGTGACCGACGCGGTCAGCGGGTTCCGCGCGATCAGCCGCGCCGCGGCGCAGCGGATCACCATCACCACCGATTTTTCCTACACCACCGACATGCTGATCCAGGCCGGGCGCAAGCGCTTCAAGATCGTCAGCGTGCCGGTCCGGACCAATGCGACCGAGCGGCCCAGCCGCCTGTTCAAATCGATTCCGCAGTTCATCACCCGCCAGTTGCTGACGATGACCCGGGCCTATGCAACCTACAATCCGCTGCGCACTTTTGCGCTGATCGGCGGGATCATCACCCTGGTCGGGCTCGCCCCGATCGTGCGGTTCCTGTGGTTCTGGTCGATCGGTCAGGGCAATGGCCATATCCAGTCGCTGGTGCTGGGCGGATCGCTGCTGGTGCTGGGAGTGCTGACCGGGCTGATGGGCCTGTTGGCCGAACTGATCGGGGCCAACCGCAAGCTGCTCGAAGCGACACTGTCCCACGTCCGCAAGCTCGAAGACAAGGTTGCGAACCTCGAGCGACGCGAAGACGAAGGCCGAAACGACCGGGCGGCGTGACCATGCCGGACCGTAATCCCGACCGGCAATGGGCCTGGCCGCTCGCCGGGCTGCTGGTGGTGCTGGCGCTGCAGGTGACCGTGTTGCTGCACCGCGCAGTCAACTGGGACGAGTTCTTCCACTACAGCCAGATCCACAACCTGGCCCGCGGCACCCTGACCTTGCCGTTGCAAACGCTTTATACCCGCGCGTTCCTGTGGGTGCTCGATCTGCCGATTGGAGAAATCGACCAGATCGTGACGATCCGCTGGTTCATGCTCGGCTGCGAACTGGTGACGCTGGCGGCGATTTTCGCGATGGCGCGGCGGTTCACAACTCCGGCCAGCGCCCTGCTTTGCGCGCTGGCCTACCTTTCGGCCGGCTATGTGTTCCGGCACGGCACCTCGTTCCGGTTCGATCCGCCGGCCACGGCGCTGCTGATGAGCGCCGCGTGGATCACGCTATGCCGGCCGCTGCAGGCCCGCTGGATCGCGGCGACCGGCCTGTTGCTCGGCATTGCGACGGTTCTGACAATCAAGTCGGTGCTCTATTTCCCGGTCTTCGCCGGGATCGCCTGGCTCCGCTGGACCGAGGCGCAGCGCAGCATCGCCGCCGCGCTCCGGCTGGCGGCGATCGGGCTGGCGGCGGCGGCCGGATTCGTGCTGGTCTACGCGCTCCACGCCAGCACCCTGCCCGGCGAAAGCATTGCGGTGGGCAAGGCGACCGTCGATCAGACCGGCGGCAAGATGTTCAACCTGTTTGCACTGCCCTATTGGCGGTATCATCTCAAAGGCGCTGGGCTCGCGCCGTTTGTCACGATCCTTGCCCTGCTGTTTCCGTTCGTCCTGTTGCGGGCGACCCGACCGGCGGCGGAAAAGATTGCGCTGATCGGCCTGTTCCTGCCGCTCACCACCCTGTTGTTCTACCACAACACCGCGCCCTATTACTTCGTGTTCATGCTCGCCCCGGTGTGTGTGGCGCTGGCGGTGGTTATCGACCTCGCGGTGCGCCGTTACGGCCCGCAAGGCCTGTCGGTGCTGCTGGCGGGTCTGGCTGTGGCGATCTGGTGGGTTGAAAGGCCTGGCGTCATCGAGAAGCAGCGCCAACTCCTCGCCGCCGCCGAAACAGCCTTTCCGGAGAAGCCCGCCTACTTCGATTCCTGCGGGATCCTCGGCCGTTTCGAGAAGGTCAATTTCTTCATGACCCCGATCGGCATCGCGCTTTATCGCGACGGCCATGCTCCGTCTTTCGCAGACGTGATGAGCCAGCGCACGGTCCCGCTGGTGGTCAACGATGTTCCGAACCTGGACAGCGCACTGACCGGGACCGGACCGGTTGCCGCGCTGCTGCCCGGCGATGTGGCCGCGCTGCGCGACAGCTATGTTCATTTCTGGGGGCCGTTCTGGCTGGCTGGGCAGACCTTCAATGGGCCAGCGCAATTCGCGCTGCGCGTTCCCGGCCAGTACCGGGTGGAAGGCGGCGACCTCACTCTGGATGGCCGCGCGCTGAAGGCTGGCGAAGTCGTCGATCTCGCTCGCGGCGAGCACCGCGCGGTTCCGGCAGACGGAGCGAAAGTGCGGCTGATCTGGGCGGCCGCCAGGCTGCCGCAAGGTGCCCCGCCCCAGCAGCCCTTTTTCGTGGATTTCTAGGCCGGTGGTCGAGACTGACTTTGCAGCGCGGTTGATCACAACGGTCGGCCGGGTCCGCCAGGCAGCGGCACACTGGCGCGGCCCGCTGCTCGCTGCGGCGCTGGCTCTGTTCGCGGGCGGTGCCTGGCTTTCGATCCGCAACCTCGGGCTCGACATCGGCAGCTTGAACGGCCGGCCCCTGGTGGTTCAGGCCCTGCTGGCCCCACTTTCGCTGCTTTACGCCGGTATCGGCATGTATCTCCTTGCCCGCAGCGCCGGGGTGGTCATGCCGCTGGGCCGGGCAACCGCGACATCGGCCTGGGCAACCCTGGCCGAAGCGCTGCCGCTGCCGGGCGGCGCTATGGTTCGCGCGGGGGCGCTGATGACCGCAGGAACCGGGCTGGCGCAGAGTTCGGCGTTGGTGCTCGCCAATGCCCTGCTGTGGATTTCGCTGGCCACGCTGGGCTGCGGCCTGGCTTTGCTGGGGCACGCGGTCAGCGTCGCCTTTCTGCTCATCCTGGCCGGCGGCGCCGGGTCGGCAGTCACGTTTGGCTGGCTGTTGCGGCAGGCGGGCCTCGCCCTGGCGCTCCAGTCGGTCCTGCATCGCCTGTCGGGCATGGCGCTGATCGCGGTGCGATTGCATTTCGCTTTTCTGACCCTTGGCGTGGTGGTGCCGCTGGTCGATACCTTGCCGTTCGCGCTGGCCAACATCGCCGGTTCCGCCGCCTCGATCGCCCCGGCTGGGCTCGGGATCAGCGAGACGCTGGCCGCAGCTGCTGCCGGGACAGTGAAGGTCGCGCCGGGTGCGGCTTTCCTGGCGGTCGGGCTTGACCGGCTAATCTGCCTCTCCGCGAGCGGCCTGATGGCGCTCGCCACCACCCGCCTGCGCAGCGCTGCGGCATGAGCCAGCCCCGTTTCCTAGTCTGGGGCACCTTCGATACCGGCAAGCCGCGGGTGCGGACACTGCTCGCGGCACTGCGGCTCGAGGAGCCGGCCCTGCCGGTCTGCCACCGCAATCCCTGGGCCGGGATCGAGGACAAGAGTCAGATCAAGGGTCTTGGCCCCAAGCTGAGTCTGCTGCTGCGCTGGCTGCTGGCCTATCCGGCGCTGGTCTGGGCCTATCTGCGGGCGCCACGACACCAGGTCGTCGTCATTCCTTATCCCGGCATTCTCGATGTGCTGGTGCTGTGGCCGCTCGCGAAGCTGCGCGGGGCCAAGATCTGCTGGGACATGTTCCTCTCGCTCTACGACACCACGGTGATCGATCGCGCGCTGCTCCACCGGGGCAGCATCGCGGCGCGGCTGCTCTATGCCGCCGAATGGCTCGCGACCCGTGCCGCCGACCTGGTTATGCTCGATACCGCAACCCACGCCGCCTACATCGCCGAGCTGTTTGGGCTGCCGCCCGCCAAAATGGCCGCCTTTCAGGTCGGGGCCGAGACCGACGTATTTGTCCGCGCCGCTCAGCCGCCCGCGACCGACCCGATCCAGGTGTTGTTCTACGGCCAGTTCATCCCGCTCCACGGGCTCGACACGATCATTTCGGCGATCGAACTGGTGGAACAGCGCGGCGAGATTCCTGAGCTGAAGTTCACAATCGTCGGCACCGGGCAGGAACAGCCCCGGATCGACGCGCTGATCGCTGCCAAGGGCCTGAGCGCGATCGAACGTATCAGCTGGGTCGAGTTTCGCGCCCTTCCCGCCCTGATCGAACAATCGGCGATCTGCCTCGGTGTGTTTGCACCCGACGGCAAGGGCACCCGGGTGATCCCCAACAAGGTGTTCCAGATCCTTTCGGTCGGCCGACCGCTGATCACCATGGACAGCCCGGCAATCCGCGAGCTGGCCTCGCACGGACCGGCGCTGCGGCTGGTCCCGCCGGGCAATGCGGCCGCACTGGCCGACTCAATCATCCAGTTCGCCCGCGACCTTGCCGCTCCCGGCGGGGCCTTGGCGCTGCACCAATCCGCCGTTGCCACGATGCCCCAGGTCGGTGCATCGGCGGTGCGCGGCCAATTTCTCTCAGCCACGGAGACCCTGTGATGTCCAGTTCCGCCGAACCCGCCCTGACCGTCGATCGCCAGTACGGCGCGGTCCTCGAAGGCCGCTGGGTCCCTGCGCCGCGCTTCGTGTTGCGCCGCGACCGGGTCTTGCCGCTGGTCGAGAGCCTGCCCGCCGGCCGGGTGATCGAGGTTGGCTGCGGATCGGGCGCGTTGCTGCGCGAACTGGCCCAGCGCGGCCACGAATGCGTCGGGCTGGAAACCTCGCCCGATGCGGTTGAAGTGGCTGGGCAAATGCTGGCCGACTTTCCCAAGGCGCGCGTGCTGGCCGAGGCAGAGCTAGGCTGGGACGGCACCTTCGACCTGCTGATGGCGTTCGAGGTGCTCGAGCATATCGAGCACGATCACGCCGCGCTGAAGGACTGGGTTCGCTGGCTCAAGCCCGGCGGCAAGGTTATCCTGTCGATGCCCGCCCACATGGCGATGTGGAGCCAGCGCGACGCCTGGGCCGGTCACTATCGCCGCTATGGCAAGGACGACATGGTCAAGCTGGCCGCAGCGGCCGGGCTCAAGATCGACAAGCTTGAATGCTACGGCTTCCCGCTGTCCAATCTGACCCACTGGCTGGGCAATGTCTCGGTCCGCGGGCAGGACTATGCCGGCGGCGGGATCAGCCAGGAAGAGGCCACCGCCGCCAGCGGAACCGACCGCAAGACCGCGATCAAGTACTTCCCGTGGCAGCGTTCGCTGCTGGGCCGGGCGATCATGGGCACCGCCTGCCAGGTCCAGCGCCCGTTCCTGAGCACGCGGCTGGGCGACGGTTATCTGCTGGTCGCCAGCAAGCCCTGACGAAATCGCTGCCCGCATTAGGAAATATTCAAAGTTTCCGCCTTATTCACCATTACCGTAAGCCGGACGGTATCCATCCCGATGGCACACGAACCGCAGTTTTCCGGGGGAAAGAGCCACAATGAGCGCATTTGGCCGACGTAATGGGGCTGGCGGCATGTCCTCCGGGGCCCGCCCGCAATTTGGTGTCGCGCGTCCGATGAAGGGCGGGATCGACAACAGCAAGTCGCAGGGTGGCGATCAATTCCCGCCGCTTCCGGGCGAGGATGCCGCACCGCTGCCTGGTCTGGACGCCCAGTCGTCCAAGGCCGACGCGATGACCCGGCTGCAGGACCGCGTCAACGGGATCTCCGAGGGCAACTACGAAGCCCAGGGCTTCGAAGCCTCGGTCCACAAGATCAAGGAACAGGTGCTTCCGCGCCTGCTCGAACGGGTTGATCCCGAAGCCGCGGCGACGCTGACCAAGGACGAACTGTCCGAGGAATTCCGCCCGATCATCATGGAAGTGCTGGCCGAACTGAAGGTCACGCTCAACCGGCGTGAACAGTTTGCGCTTGAAAAGGTCCTGATCGACGAGTTGCTGGGCTTTGGCCCGCTGGAAGAGCTGCTCAATGATCCGGACATTTCCGATATCATGGTCAACGGGCCGTTGCAGACCTACATCGAAAAGAAGGGCAAGCTGATGATTGCCCCGATCCAGTTCCGCGACGAACAGCATCTGTTCCAGATCGCGCAGCGGATCGTCAACCAGGTCGGCCGCCGGGTCGACCAGACCACCCCGCTGGCCGACGCCCGCCTCAAGGACGGCAGCCGCGTCAACGTCATCGTTCCGCCGCTCAGCTTGCGCGGCACTGCGATCTCGATTCGTAAATTCTCCGAGAAGCCGATCACGATCGACATGCTCAAGGAATTCGGTTCGATGAGCGAGAAGATGGCGACCGCGCTCAAGATCGCCGGGGCCTGCCGGATGAACGTGGTCATCTCGGGCGGTACCGGCTCGGGCAAGACCACCATGCTCAATGCCCTGTCGAAGATGATCGACCCGGGCGAACGCGTGCTGACGATCGAAGACGCCGCCGAACTCCGCCTGCAGCAGCCGCACTGGCTGCCGCTGGAAACCCGCCCGCCGAACCTTGAAGGGCAAGGCGCGATCACCATCGGCGATCTTGTCAAGAACGCCCTGCGTATGCGGCCGGACCGGATCATCCTGGGCGAAATCCGCGGCGCGGAAGCGTTCGATCTGCTCGCCGCGATGAACACCGGCCACGATGGCTCGATGTGTACGCTTCACGCCAACAGCCCGCGCGAATGCCTGGGCCGTATGGAAAACATGATCCTGATGGGCGACATCAAGATCCCCAAGGAAGCCATTTCGCGCCAGATCGCCGAATCGGTCGATCTGATCGTCCAGGTCAAGCGTCTGCGCGACGGTTCGCGCCGCACCACCGAGATCACCGAAGTGATCGGGATGGAAGGCGATGTGATCGTCACCCAGTCGCTGTTCAAGTTCGAATATCTCGACGAAAGCGACGACGGCAAGATCATCGGCGAGTTCCGCTCGTCGGGCCTGCGGCCCTACACGCTGGAAAAGGCCCGGATGTTCGGGTTCGATCAGGCGTACTTGGAAGCCTGTCTCTAAACTGCTCGGCTAGACGAAATACCGCCCGAACACCGCCATGAGGAAGGCCAGAAAGGCCGACCAGAAGGCGATGTCGCGCCACGGCATCCAGCCGACCGCGTCGGCGTCGCTGCGGGTCATCCGGCGGCGGTCGCCGCGCCAGGCGACGAACGCGAGGCAGGCCAGCGCAAAGGCCAGCAGCGCCGAGCGCACCCAGGGTTCGTCGAGCCAGTCGGATATGGTTGCTTGCCAGTCCATCCGCTGCCGTTAGAGCGGCAGGGTGGGACCTGTCCAGAAGCCGATGTACGCCCTTGGCCTGCGGTTGCTGGCGACGATGGTGCTGGCCACGCTGGTGATGGTGGTGAAATACACCGCCGCGAGCGGGGTCGCCTTTCCCGAAATCCTGTTCTGGCGGCAAGTCCCCTCCGCGGTGCTGATCCTGGCCTGGCTTGCCCTGCGGGGCGAGGTTCACCGGCTGCGAACTCACCGCCTGCCCAGCCACGCCCGCCGGGCGCTGCTCGGCATGACGGGGATGTTTTTCACATTCGGCGCGCCGATCCTGCTGCCGCTGGCGGTGGCGACGACACTTGGGTTCACCACGCCGGTGTTCGCGGTGATCTTTTCGGCCTTGCTGCTCAAGGAAAAGATCGGCCCGGTGCGCTGGCTGGCGGTCGCGCTGGGGTTTGCGGGGGTGGTGATCATCGCCCAGCCCGGCCATGCGGCGATCCCGCCGTTCGGCGCGGCGGTCGGCTTGGGTGCGGGCTTCATGGTCGCGCTGATCTC
>CALCQB010000334.1 GCA_937897535.1 uncultured Novosphingobium sp.
GCTCGTCACGCTCGTGAGGCGCGCGCCGGTGAGACCGCTAAACGTCCCGCGCAGGCTCGCCGCTTTCGAGCGCTGGTTGTCCACGCCGGGCTGGTTGCTGTAGGTGAGGCGGCCGTTGTTATTGAGCGCGAATTCGTCGAAGCCGTTGTGTTGATCGCTGTAGAGCAGCGCCGCGTCCCAGCGCCAGAGCGGCGAGAGGTTCGCGGTGAAACGGAGCCGGGCAGAGAATTCGTCGCGGGCGTTGGTGTCGCGGTTCTGTTGACCGCGTTCCGAGGCGATGTCCTTGCGTTCCAGCGCGCTCGCCGTCGGCCCCAGATGCACCCCTGGTTCGCGATCCGAACCCTGCTCCGAAAGCGACAGGTGCGAGACCTGCGGAGCGTCCGGACCAAGGTGCCGGCGCAGGTGTTCATTCTGGATTTCCGCCCAAGCCGAGCGCCATTCCCGCACCGCTTTTGGGCTCCACCACTCCGCCGGCTTTTTGCCGAAACCGGCCGGCCCAACCGACCGCGTGGTGACCAGGATGTGGGCGTGAAAATTACGCTCATCACCTTCCTTTCCGGGACGGTGCATCGCTACGTCGGCGACCATCCCGCGCGCCACCAGTTGCTCTGACACAAAGGCCTCAACCAGAGCCCGGCGCTGGGCGAAATCCAGCTCATGCGGCAGCGACACCAAGAGCTCCCTCGCGGGCACGGCGTCCTTGCGCTTCTCGGCGTCCTCAGCGGCGTTCCATAGGGTCTGCCGATCACCGAACGCCGCCGGCGCATCGGCCGGCGCCATGATCGCCGCGAACTCGATGTCGCCCTTCGATCCGAAGTCGAACTCCATCGCCAGGCGCTCGTCGATGAGCCGGTCTCCGGAGCGATAGGCGGCGGCCGCCACGGCGGAGATCCAGGAAAGAATCTGCTGCCGTTCCCCTGCGGTGGGCTGGGACTTCTTTTTCGGCGGCGGCAATCGCGGCCTTGCGGATCGTCTCCCCCAGCAACACAGCAGCGAGATAGAGCGCAATCACTGGCGCGATGAAACTAAGCCCGATGGCCTCGGCCAGCGGTAATTTGGTGAGCGACCAAAAGAAACTGACCGCCATCACCGACACGACGATGCTGCGCCACAGAAGAATTTTTAGCAGATGCACTGGCGGCCATTTCTGCCGCGTGCCAACGAACAAAACGCCCATCAACAATGCGCCAACGCAGTTGCGCCACATCACCGCATTATATGCACCGATGGAGAGCGCCAGATCCTTCATCGCCGCGTCCATCACCTTGCAGATTTTCATCGCGTGGCGTTCGCTGACCGCGCCGCCGAACACGGTGAAATCCTGGCTGTAGACATAGACCAGCCGGCCGTTGATCGTGCCGCTGCCGGTCACTACCCCGTCGCCCGGGATCACCGTATCGGGCATCCCGAAGTCGGTGCAGTTGTGCTCGACATACATGTCGGTCTCTTCGAAGCTGCCTTCGTCGAGCAGGATCGAAAGCCGCTCACGCGCGGTCAGCTTACCCTTGGCATGCTGCGCGTCGATCCGCTTCTGCCCACCCCCGGCACGGGCAGCGGCGCGGCGGCGTTCCATTTCGGCGATATTTGCGGACATTGTGGCCCCGTCCCGGATTGCGAAGCATCCGGCATGGCGTCACGGAACTGCAATGTCCAATGTGAATTTGCGAAGTTGCGAAGTGCCAGTTTGCAAAGTAGAAGGAAGCCATGTCCCAGCCCCGCCTGTTCGCCGGAGCCCAGCTTCGCGCCATCCGCACCGAGCGGCGACTCAAGCAGAGCGAGCTTGCCGCCAGCCTGGCGATCAGTCCGTCCTATCTCTCGCAACTAGAGAATGACGACCGCCCGTTGACCCCGGCGCTGGTCGCGCGGCTGGCCCGGGCCTTTCCGCTCGACTGGCGCGAGATCGGCGCGGGGGACGCCGAAACGCGGCTGGCGGCGCTGCGTGAGGCCAACGCTGATCCCTTGTTCCCCGAACCGCTCGACGCCGCGCAGCTCGCCCGCTTTGCCGAGCAGCAACCGGCCCTGGCCGAACGGTTCATTGCCCTGCACGAAGCCTATCGCCGTTCGGGCCAGCGGCTGGCGATGGTTGACGAGGCGCTGTCGGCCGAAACCGGTTCGATCGCCCGGCTGCCGTGGGAAGAGGTGCGCGACTGGTTCCATCTGGAGAACAACTACGTCGACAGCCTCGACCGTGCGGCCGAGGCGCTGGCCGGACGGCTGGGGGTACTCTCACCCGACACGGCGGCGATCGAGACTTACCTGAAAGATGCGCTGTCGATTTCGTTGATCTACTCTGGCCTCCAGGGCCTGCGCAGTTTCGACGCCGAAATGGGCCACCTGACGGTCGATCCCGGCCAGCCCGCCGAAACCCGCCGGTTCCAGCTCGCGCACCAGCTTGCCGCGCTGGCGCTCAAGGACGAGATCGCGGCAGTGGTCGAGAACGCGCGGCTCGGCAGCCCGGCGTCGCGGCAACTGCTGTTCGTCGGGCTGTGCAACTATGCCGCCGGGGCGCTGCTGATGCCCTATCGCCGGTTCCGCGACGAAGCGCGCGGGGTGCGGCACGACATCGACCGGCTGGCGCAATTGTTCGGGACCAGTTTCGAGCAGACCTGCCACCGGCTCTCCACCCTCCAGCGCGAGGACGCGAAGGGGGTGCCGTTCTTCTTCTGCCGCGTCGACATGGCCGGCAACATCACCAAGCGGCACTCCGCCACCCGGCTGCAATTCGCCCGGTTCGGCGGGGCCTGTCCATTGTGGATCGTGCACGAGGCGGTCGCGATCCCCGACCGGATCCTGGTCCAGCTGGCCGAGACGCCCGACGGGGTGCGCTATGTCTCGATGGCCAAGGGGCTGGTCAAGCCGAGCGGTTCCTACCAGCGCGCCCCGCGCCGCTACGCCGTGGCGCTGGGCTGCGAGGCGGAACACGCCAGCGAATTCGTCTATGCCGACGGGCTCGACCTCAAGGCCGCCCCCGCCGCGACCCGGATCGGGATCAGCTGCCGGATCTGCCCCCGCCCCGACTGCGACCAGCGCGCCTTCCCGCCGAGCGACCGCCCGATCAGCGTCGATCCAGACCAGCGCGGCGTGGTGCCGTACCGGGTGGGGTGATTCAAAAGATCCTTCCCATTTTGCGAAGCCAAATGGGGAGGTGGCAGACGCGGAGCGGCTGACGGAGGGGTAATGATGCCAGCCTCGAAGCCCCTCCGTCTCGGCTTCGCCGATCCACCTCCCCATTTGCGACCTGCGTCGAAAATGGGAAGGGCCTCTTGGACCTCTAAACCTTCACGATTCCCAGCCGGATCAGGTCGCGCGCGGTATCGAGAATGCTCTCCTCGACCGGGCGCGGCACCCAGCCGAGCACTTCGCGGGCATGGGTCGGCGGACTTTCGCGGCGCTTGCCAAGTTCGCCGATCACCTGGCCGATCACCGGATCGAACCGCGCCGCGATCCGCACCAGCCAGTTGGGCAACCGCAGCTTCGGCACCTTGCGCGCTTGCGGGCCGAGCCCTTCGCGCAGGATCGCGGCGACTTCGGACAGCATCAGGAACCGCCCCGAGCAGATAAAACGCTCGCCCGCCATGTTCGGCGCGGTCAGGCAGCGGACATGCATGTCGGCCACGTCGCGGACATCGACGATCCCGAAGCCGAGATCGGGCAGCCCCGGCATCGAGCCTTCGAGCAGCTTCTTGATCGCTTCCAGCGAGGTCGAGAAATCGCCCGATTGCAGCGGCCCCAGCACCAGCGAGGGATTGACCGTGCAGTATTCCAGGTCCCCGCCCTCGGCTGCAACCCAATCGCGCGCGGCACGCTCGGCGATGGTCTTCGACTTGACGTAGGCGTAGGCATCGGGGCTGCTGACATTGGTCCAGTCGGCCTCGGTGAACTGGGTCTGGCTCGGCGGGTGACCATAGGCGATCGCCGCCATCGAGCTGGTCATCACGATGCGCTTCACCCCCGCCGCCTTGGCCGCCCGCAGCGCGCGCAAGGCCCCGTCGCGGGCCGGGACGATCAGTTCGTCCTCGTGTTTCGGCTTGTCGGAGGGCAGCGGCGAGGCGACGTGGGCGACGTGGCTGCACCCGGCCATCGCCTCGGCCCAGCCAGCATCGCTCATCAGGTCGGCGGCGAAGAATTTGAGCCTGGCGTTGTCGACACCGAGGCTCGCGCGCACCGCGCCTTCCTTCGCGAGATCGCGGATCGAAGTGTGGACCGTCCAGCCCTCCCCCACCAGCTGGCGGATCAGGAACCCGGCGATATAGCCGCTACCGCCCGAAACGAAGACCGTGCCTGTCATGTTGCTTCTCCCCACAACTTTTGCGGGAGACTAGCGGTTTGGTTGCATGGTGCAACCTAGCGCATCAGCACCAGTTCTTCGGCCATGCTGGGGTGGAGCGCGACCGTATCGTCGAACTGCGCCTTGGTGAGGCCAGCCTTGACCGCGATTGCCGCCGCCTGAAGAATTTCCGGGGCGTCCGGGCCGATCATGTGGACACCGAGCACCTGGTCGGTCTGCGGATCGACCACCAGCTTGTAATAGCCGCGCTCGGCCACCGCGCTGAACATGTTTTGCATCGGCCGGAAGTCCGAGCTGAACACCTTGACGTGGCCGTGGACCAGCCGCGCCTGCTCTTCAGTCAGCCCGACCGAAGCGATCGGCGGCTGGGTGAACACCGCGCTGGGGATATTGTCATAGGCGGTGGTGCGCGGGGCATTGCCGAATACGGTATCGGCAAAGGCGTGGCCCTCGCGGATCGCCACCGGGGTCAGCTGGACCCGGTCGGTTACATCGCCCACGGCGTAGATGCTGGGGCAGCTGGTCGCGTTGTATTCGTCGACCGGAATTTCGCCGTTCGCGCCGAGCGCAATCCCGGCGCTTTCCAGCCCCAACCCGTCGGTCTTGGCCCGGCGTCCGGTCGCGACCAGCACGACGTCGGCGGGGATCGGATCGCCCTCGCCCGCTTGGACCAGCAGCGAGCCGTCCGCCGCCTTCTCGACCTTGCGGATCGGGCGATTGAAGCCGAACTCGATCCCGCGGGCCTGGAGCAGCGGCAGCAGCCGGTCGGTCAGATCATGGTCGTACCCGCGCAGGATCTTGTCGCTGCGGTTGACCACGGTGACCGCGCTGCCGAGCGCGTTGAACACCCCGGCGAATTCCAGCGCGATATAGCCCGCGCCCTGGATCACCACCCGTTTCGGCAGTTCAGGCAGGTGGAACACCTCGTTCGAAGTGATGCAGTGCTCCACCCCGTCGATTTCCGGCATCACCGGCCAGGCCCCGACCGCGATCAGGATGATCCTGGCGCTGATTTCGCGCCCGCTCGCAAGCAGCACCGTGTTGGGCCCCACCACCGTGGCGCGCTCATGAAAATGGTCGACCTTGTTGTTGTCGAGCGTCGAGGTATAGGCCCGCTCCAGCCGGTCGACGTCACTCGCAACGAAATCGCGCAACTTGGCCCAGTCGAAACGGGTTTCGCCCAGCGTCCAGCCGTAGGTCGGCGCATCGTGCAGCGAATGGGCAAAGTGGCTGGCATAGACCAGCAGCTTCTTGGGCACGCAGCCCCGGATCACGCAGGTCCCGCCGACGCGGAACTCTTCCGCCACCGCAACGCGCGCTCCATGCGAAGCGGCAATTCGGCTGGCGCGAACCCCGCCCGAACCGGCACCGATCACGAACAGGTCATAGTCATAGTCTGTCATGCCGCGCGATATGGGGCGGGTGGGCCGGGTTTGCCAAACGGTTTTGCTGGTCAGTGTGATAGGGCAACTTTGCCCAACCAATCCAGACTTCGTCACCCTGAACTTGTTTCAGGGTCCATCGTGCCGCAAGCTCAGAGGCGGTGACTCAGCCAAACGCAGTGTCGTTGCTGCCCAACAGGACTTTGGTCTGCATGGGCAAATGGACCCTGAAACAAGTTCAGGGTGACGGGATTGGATTGGCTGGGTGATCCGGCCTTACTTGATCCCCGCCTCGGCCAGCAGTGCCTCGGTGCTGGCATCGAACGTCACCCCGCCGCCAAGGATCGACTTCGCGATCTCCTTGCCCAGCTCGACCCCGAACTGGTCGAAGGCGTTGATCTCCATCAGCACGGCGCCTGCAAAAGTCCGGTGTTCGTGGAAGGCGATCAGCGCACCCAGCGTGGCCGGGTTCAAGTCTTCGCACAGGATCGTCGCGCTGGGACGGTCGCCCGGATAGGCCCTGGCCCCGTCTTTGCTTGCCTTGCCGGCCATCAGCGCCGCGCCTTGGGCAAAGCAGTTGGCCAGCAGGTTGCGGTGATGGGCCGGGTCAAGGCTGTCGCCCGGAATGATCGCGGCGATGAAATCGACCGGGACCAGATTGGTGCCCTGGTGGAGCAGCTGGAACACCGCGTGCTGGGCATCGGTCCCGACCCCGCCCCAGGTGATCGGCGCGGTCGGGCCATCGACCGGCGAGCCATCGGCCTTCACCGACTTGCCGTTGCTCTCCATCTCAAGCTGCTGGAGATAGCTCGGCAGCAGCCGCAGCCGTTCGTCATAGGCAAAGCAGGCGCGGGTCTGGCAGCCGCGCAGGCGGGCATAGTACAGATCGCCAAAGGCCGCGCGCAGCGGCAGGTTGGCCAGGCCATCCGCTTCGAGGAAATGCCGGTCCATCGCCGCCGCGCCATCGAGAAATTCGGCGAAATCGTTCCAGCCCAGCGCCAGCGCGATCGGAAAGCCGATCGACGACCACAGCGAATAGCGCCCGCCGACGCTTTCCTTGAACGGCAGCACGCGGGTTTCATCGACCCCCCATTCGACTGCCTTGTCCGGGCTGGCGGTCAGCGCGATGACCCGGCCATAGGGATCGTCCACGCCGTGTTCGCGCAGCCAGGTCAGCGCGGATTCGGCGTTGGTGATGGTTTCGGTGGTGGTGAAGGTCTTGGAAGCGACGGCAACCAGCGTGGTCGCCGGATCGCAGC
>CALCQB010000335.1 GCA_937897535.1 uncultured Novosphingobium sp.
GGCCCCGCGCGGGCACATTCACTTTCACCCGCTTTCGAGCAGCTATTGCGACGATTTCAGCCGTGCAAGCCTCGCGCTGCAGGGCCATTTCATCCACGAAATGACCCATGTCTGGCAGACCCAGTCACGCGGACCCTGGTTCCTGATCCTGCGCCGCCCGTTCTCGCGCCGATACGACTACAGCCTGAGGCCTGGCTGGCCACTGGAGCGCTACGGGATCGAGCAGCAGGCCGAGATTGTCCGGCATGCGTTTTTGCTGCGGAAAGGCGCGAAAGTGGCGGGCGTCGAAGGGGAGCGGGCTTATGATCTGTTGGTTAATTTCATTGGCGCTAACCGATGACTTGTCCAGACTGACTTTCCTGGTTCTGACATCTTGGTCCTTTGATTTAAGGTTCAATAAACCCACAGATTGTATCTGCGGATCAAATGACCAACAGTCCGCAAAAGCCCAAGCCCGATGCATTTCACCGGCAACGAAGCAAGTGCATCGATGCTTTCGCAGCATTGGAAGAAGCTATCATCGCGACAATGCTCAATCTGCAATGCAGCTCTAAGTGTGAATCACTCGGCCTGAAAATCGAGGCAATTCGCAAAGTCTGTGTAGGAACGGCATCGCCAGCCAAGTGCCATCAAATTCTCGACGAATGTGAACGCATGAGCTCGGTCCGAAACGACCTTGTTCATTCACGATTGCAGGTTCTCGACCAAGGAGACCGGACAGTAGCTTTCTTCGCCAACACTCGAGAACTATACGAGCATCAAGGCAATGCCCGGATGTTTACCCTTCAAGGTCTGCTACAGCTCTTTCAAAATGTGAATAAACTGGCCGACGACGTTCGGAAATTGACATTCAATCAGGCTTCTTCGCCACCGCCACCATCGCCGGACGCAGCAGTCGGTCCTTGATCATGTAGCCGGCCTGCAATTCCTGCAGCACCGTGCCGGCTTCGACTTCGCCGTTCGGCACCTCGAGCATCGCCTGGTGCTGGTTCGGGTCGAGCGGCAGGCCCTTGGCGGCGATCCGGGTGATGCCGTGGAGGCCGAACACCTTATCGAATTCGCGCGCAGTTGCCTCGATCCCGGCGACCAGCGAGTTCAGCCGCTCGTCCTCACGCAGTTCCTGAGGAATTGCATCCAAGGCACGGGAAAGGTTGTCGGCCACGCTCAGCATATCGCGGGCAAAGCCGGTTGCGGCGTAGACCCGGGTATCGGCCACGTCCTTTTCCATCCGGCGGCGGACGTTCTGGGTTTCGGCCTTGGCGTAGAGCACTTCCTGCCGGGCCGCCTCAAGATCGTCGCGCAGCCGGTCGAGCGCCTCGCCAAGCTTGTCCTCTTCCTTTTCCAGCAGTTCGTCGGGAACGCCGGCCAGTTCGGCTTCGACCGCCGGGTCGCCCTGCGGTTTGGTATCGTCGCTCATGTCAGTCAAAAACCCGTTATCCGATCAATTTGCCCAGCGATTGGGCGGTGAAATCCACCATGGGGACTAGCCGCGCATAATTCAACCGCGTCGGCCCGATTACGCCCACCACGCCGACCACTTTTCCGTCGCGATTGCGATAGGGCGAAGCGATCACCGACGAGCCCGACAGCGCGAACAAGCGGTTCTCCGCCCCGATGAAGATCCGGGTCGCATCGGCCTCGCGCGCAGAATTCAACAGCTCGGCGACCGACTGCTTGTTCTCCAGATCGTCGAGCAGCATCCGCACCCGTTCCAGATCGGTCAGCGCGGTTTCATCGAGCAGATTGGCCTGCCCCCGCACGATCAGCACCGGACGCCGCGCGGCGTCCTCGCTCCACACCGCCAGCCCGCGTTCGACCAGATCGCGGCTGGCGGCATCGAGCGCGCTCTGGCCCGAGGCCACTTCGCTGCGGATCGCCTTTACTGCTTCGGGCAGGGTCCGCCCGCCAAGGTGCGCCGAAATATAGTTCGAGGCTTGCTCCAGCGCCGATGCCGTGACCCCCGGCGGCAGCGGCACGACCCGGTTTTCCACCGCGCCGTCGATCCCGACCAGCACCGCCAGCGCCCGGTCGGCCGCCAGCGGCACCAGCTGCAGGTGAGTCAGCCGAGGCTCGCGGCCCGGCACCATCACCACCCCGGCGGCGGATGAAAGGTTGGAGAGCAGCGCTGACGTCGCCTCGAGTGCGGCCTCGATCGGGCCGGGCTGGGATACGCTGCGCTCGATCGCGGCGCGTTCCTCCAGGCTCGGTTCGGCAACCTGCATGATCCCGTCGACGAACAGCCGCAGCCCCTGCTCGGTCGGCAAGCGGCCCGCGCTGGTATGCGGCGCGGCCAGAAGGCCCAGTCCTTCGAGATCGTGCAGGACCGAGCGGATCGAGGCCGGTGAAAGGTTCAGCCCCGCCCCGGCCAGTGTCTTCGATCCGACCGGCTGGCCCGAGCCGAGATAGCCTTCGACCACCAGCCGGAAGATCTCGCGGGCGCGGGCATTCAGTTCGGAGATCGGTGGAGACGCCATTGCTTCCCTATGTACGCCGCAGGCTTGCAGGCTCAACCCCATTGCGCCAAAGGCCCTTGCGAAACCAGCAAAGGAATTCCCATGCGCCCTTCCGGCCGCTCGCCCGACGAGATGCGGACCATCAGTTTCGAACCGCACTATACCAAGCACGCCGAAGGGTCGGTGATGGTCTCGTTCGGCCATACCAAGGTGATCTGCACCGCCTCTGTCGAAGAACGCCTGCCGCCATGGCTGCGCGGCAAGGGCGAAGGCTGGGTGACGGCGGAATATTCGATGCTGCCCCGCGCCACCCACACCCGCGGCAGCCGTGAAGCGGCCAAGGGCAAGCAAAGCGGACGGACCCAGGAAATCCAGCGGTTGATCGGTCGCAGCTTGCGCGCGGTGGTCGACCTCAAGAAGCTCGGTGAGCGCCAGATCACGCTCGATTGCGATGTGATCCAGGCCGATGGCGGGACCCGCACGGCGGCCATTTCAGGTGCCTGGGTGGCGCTGCGGATCGCGGTGGCCAAGCTGATGCTCGACGGCGCGATCAAGGAAGATCCGCTGACCCGCAAGGTCGCGGCGGTCAGCTGCGGGATCTTTCAGGGCAACCCGGTGCTTGATCTTGACTACGACGAAGACAGCGCCGCCGATGCCGACGCCAACTTCGTGCTGATCGAAGGCGGCCAGATCGCCGAAGTCCAGGCCACCGCCGAAGGCGCGACCTATGACGAGGAAGCCCTGCTGCGCCTGCTCCGGCTGGCGCGGATCGGCTGCGACCGGATCTTCGCGGCGCAGGACGAAGCGGTGAAGTGACTTTGAAGTCGTCATTGCGAGCGGCGAAGCTGCGCGGCAATCCAGGAAGTCGTTCTGCGCCGCCCTGGATTGCTTCGCTTCGCTCGCAATGACGAAGGAGTTGGATGGAATGCGTAGGCTCGGTTCCGAAACCCTGGTCATCGCCACGCACAACGCGGGCAAGCTCAAGGAAATCTCCGCGCTGCTCGCGCCATACGGTCTGAACTGCATTTCAGCCGGGTCGCTCGGGCTGCCCGAACCGGCCGAGACCGGGAAGACCTTCGTCGAAAACGCGCTGCTGAAAGCGCGGGCAGCTTCGGAGAGTTCGGGCCTGCCGGCACTGGCCGACGATTCGGGGCTTTGCGTCGACGCACTGGACGGACGCCCCGGGGTCTACACCGCCGATTGGGCCGAGCGGCAATGGTTCGAGGGCCCGCCCGGACGCGACTGGTACCTGGCGATGGGCAAGGTTGAGGGGCTGCTTTGCGAGCTTGGCCCCGATGCCGATCGTTCGGGCCACTTCGCCTGCGTACTCGCCCTGGCCTGGCCCGATGGCGCAAGCGCGATCTATGAAGGCAAGGTCGAAGGATCGCTGACCTGGCCGCCGCGCGGCGCGCTGGGCTTCGGCTATGATCCGGTATTCGTGCCGAATGGGCGTGAACAAACCTTCGCAGAGATCGATCCGCGCGAAAAGCACCGCATCAGCCACCGGGCCGATGCCTTTGCCAAGCTGGTGGCCGAACAGTTCGGCGGCTGATCAACTCATTCCCGCCACTCACCGTCTATGCTGAGCTTGTCGAAGCACTGCCCTTTTCTTTGCGCCTCACGGCCCATTCGCAAGAACAAGGACGATCCTTCGACAAGCTCAGGATGGACGGTTTTTGGATGCAAAGCCTGAACGATAACACCAATCAGGGTACCTGCTGGCCGTTCCAGTTTCCCGCCGGAAAATAGCGGCAAACCAGCACCTCGCGGCCCTGCCCCTCGGCCAGTGCGCAGCCGACCTCGCGGGTCGCGGGCCAGATCAGCTGGGTGTAATGGCCGACGTCCTGCCAGCGCCCGGTGCGCGACACGTCGGGGAATGTGCCGGGGCGAAAGTACTGCCCCTCACTGACTAAGGCGCCGATCATTGCTTCGGGGGCATAGTACCCCGCGGTGCCGATCCACAGGTTTTCGCCCGCGCCGCCGCGCTCTTTCGAATGTTCGAACGCCCCGCGCCGCGCGAGCGAATCCGCCCAGACTTGCGCCTGCGCCGCCAGTTCCGGGCTCCAGGCCAGCGGCGCGATCCCGATCCGGCTGCGTTCGGCATTGTGCGCGGTCAGCAGCCGCTGGGCGAACGAGTTCGGTGACTGGGCCAGCAACGGCGCGGCCAGCAAGACAATCAGAGCGAGCAGCAAACGGACAATCGGCATGGGTCCTCCTTGACATCGCGGCGTTAAGCTAGCCTGAAGGCGGCATGGCCCGCGCGCTTTACATCCATTGGCCGTTCTGCCTCGCAAAGTGTCCCTATTGCGACTTCAACAGCCATGTCCGCGACGCGGTCGACCATGCCGCCTGGCAAGCCGCGCTGCTTGCGGAAATGCGCCAGGAGCAAGCGCAGGCAGGCGGCGAGCCGCTTGATTCGATCTTTTTCGGCGGCGGCACCCCCAGCCTGATGCCGCCCGCGCTGGTCGAAGCGCTGCTGCGCGAGGCGGAACGGTTGTGGGGCTTTGCCGAGGGGATCGAGATCACGCTCGAGGGCAATCCTTCCTCGGTCGAAGCCGCAAATTACGCCGCGCTCGCCAGCGCCGGGATCAATCGGGTCTCGCTCGGGCTGCAATCGCTCGACAATGCGGCGCTGCGGTTTCTGGGTCGGTTGCATGATGCGGACGAAGGATTACGGGCGCTGGAAGTGGCGCAACAGAACTTCCAGCGGGTCTCGTTCGACCTGATCTACGCGCTCCCCGGCCAAACCGCTGAGGCGTGGCAGGCCGAACTGGTCCGCGCGCTGTCGTTCGGGACCAGCCATCTTTCGCTCTACGAACTGACGATCGAGCCTGGCACGAAGTTCGCGACCATGGTTCGCCAGCACGAATTAGATCGGAAGA
>CALCQB010000336.1 GCA_937897535.1 uncultured Novosphingobium sp.
GCCGAACTCGACGACGGCAGCCTGGTGCGGATCGGGCGGACCTATCTGGCCAAGGCCAAGGCGATGGCGGGAAGGTAGGGGTTTTTCTCCGCCTGACGGCGGCGCGGAAAAGCCATCCGGCTTTTCCAGACCTGGCCAGCCCGCTCCCCCGGCCCGACCACCCGTTAATGGTACCCTGTGGGTGGTCGGGCCTGGGGAGCGGGCTGGCTAGGTCAGGAAAAGCCGGATGGCTTTTCCGCGCCGCCGTCAGGCGGAGAAAGCCCCCTACCTTCCCGCCATCGCCTTGGCCTTCGCCAGATAGGTCCGCCCGATCCGGACCAGGGTGCCGTCGTCGAGTTCGGCCGACCACACCCCGAGCCCGTCGTGGCGCAGGCCCTTGATCCGGTCGCGGCGCAGGATCGTGGAGCGGTGCAGGCGGATGAACCGGTCCGGGTCGAGCCGGGCCTCGAGCCCCGAGACGGTCTGGAGCAACAGGTACGAGCGGGTCGTGCCGTCCTTCTGGCCGACGTGGAGCCGGACATAGTCGCGCTCGGCGTCGATCCGGGCGACATCCTCGACCGAGATCCGCAGCAGTTCCGAACGGTACGGCACCCAGAACTCGCCGATCCAGTCACCTCCGCTCGCCGCGCGCTGGCCGCGCCGGGCCGCGGCCCGGGCGACCGCGCGTTCGAGCCGGTCGGGGGTTACGGGCTTGAGCACATAGTCGACCGCCTCGAGGTCAAACGCCTCGACCGCGAAATTGTCATGCGCGGTGACGAAGATCACCGCCGGGGCATCTTCCTGCCGGGTCAGCGCGCGCGCGACTGCCAGCCCGTCAAGTTCGGGCATGGTCATGTCGAGCAGGACCAGGTCGGGGGCCAGCGCGCCGATCTGGCGCAGCGCCGCCGCGCCATCCTGGGCAGTCCCGGCCACCTCGATCGAGGCTATGCTGCGGCAGATCAGTTCCATCCGCTCAAGCGCCAGCGGCTCGTCATCGACGATCAGCGTGCGCAGCGGCTTGGCCGGGGGACTATCGGCCATGCTGTTCGAGGGGCAGGTGCAGCACCGCGCGCCAGCCGCCGTCCTCGGCCGGCCCCGCCACCAGCTCAGCCTCGGGGCCATAGCGCGCGGCGAGCCGGTCGCGGACATTGGCGAGGCCGATGCCGAACCCGGCCTTGCCATGCGGCGCGCCGGGACCGTTGTCGCTGACTTCGATCACCAGACGGCCAGTCTCCTCGCGCGCGGCGATCGTGACGGTCACCGGCTTGCGGGTGGGGGCCACGGCGTATTTGACCGCGTTTTCGACCAGCGGTTGCAGGATCATCCCCGGCACGCTGGCGCCTTCCAGCGCTTCGGGAATGTCGAACCGGGTGACCAGCCGGTCGGGGAACCGCGCCGCCTCGATCTGCAGGTAGGCCCGCTGCAGCGCCACTTCCTGATCGAGCCCGACATCGCCGGTCGGATCTTCGGCCAGGCTGCGGCGATAGAAGCTCGAGAGCGCCTGAATCATCGTTTCGGCCGCCTGGCCCTTGCCGGTCATCACCAGCGCGGACAGCGAATTGAGCGTGTTGAACAGGAAGTGCGGGTTGACCTGATAGCGCAGCGACCGCAGCTCGGCCGCCTTGGCCGCGCGCTTGTATTCGCCCTCGCGCCGTTCGGACGCACGGGCCTGTTCGGCGGTGACCATCGCAAAGTACAGCGCGGCCCAGGCCAGCAGCAGGAAATAGCGCCCGATCGCGATATCGGTCAGCTGCCGCCACAGCGCCTGTTCGGCGAATTTCTTCTGCAGCGCGGCCAGCTGATCCGGGGTCAGCTGCGGCGGGTCGGGCACATCGACCAGCACGTTGCCGGCGGTATCGTGGCGCAGCTGGATTTCGCTGGGGTTGCGCGGCTGGCCGATGATCTTCTGGTCGAGCCCGGCGAAGACCTGGCGGTTGACCATCGCCAGACCGAGCGCGGCCGGCAGCATCACCACCAGGGCGATTGCCATCCGCAGCCCGAACCGGGAATGGTCGAACAGCCGCAGGATCAGCCAGGCCAGCGCAGTGACGGCGATCCCGGCCAGCGTCACCAGCGTGCGCAACCCCAGCATCTCGACGAAATAGCTGCGGTCGAGCAGCAGGCTGCGAACCGTGATCAGCGCGAGATAGCACAGCCAGATCCCGGCAATCGAGATCAGCACGGTTCGGGTCGGCACGCGGGCCGGGCGGGGAGCGAGTTCCTCCATCAGGCGATCAGCGATAGCCCGTCAGGACCGGGCGAGGCCAGCGGTTTGGTCGACCCGGCTGGCCCCTTGGTCGATGGATCAACCGTTGAGGTGCTCGCGGGCGATCTTTTCCTGCCAGATCAGCGGCGCGAGCTGGTGGACGTTGTTGCCCTCGGCATCGACCGCGACCGTCACCGGCATGTCCTCGACGGTGAATTCGTAGATCGCTTCCATGCCGAGGTCCTCGAAGGCCAGCACCCGGGCCTCGCGGATCGCCCGCGCGACCAGATAGGCCGCCCCGCCGACCGCCATCAGATAGGCGACCTTGTGCTTGGCGATGCACTGCACCGCGCCCTGCCCGCGCTCGGCCTTGCCGATCATCGTCAGCAGCCCGAGGTCGAGCATCATGTCGGTGAACTTGTCCATCCGGGTCGCGGTCGTGGGTCCAGCCGGGCCGACTACCTCACCGAACACCGGATCGACCGGGCCGACGTAATAGATTGCGCGGCCCTTGAAATCGACCGGGAGTTCCTCGCCCCGGGCGAGCATGTCCTGGATCCGCTTGTGCGCCGCATCGCGCCCGGTCAGCATCTTGCCGCTGAGCAGCAGGCGGTCGCCGTGCTTCCAGCTCTGCACTTCTTCGCGGGTCAGGGCGTCGAGGTCGACGCGTTTTGCCGCCTTGTCAGGCGCCCAGGTCACCTTGGGCCAGTCATCGAGCTTGGGGGTCTCGAGGAAGGCCGGGCCCGATCCGTCGATCGTGACATGGGCATGGCGGGTGGCCGAGCAGTTGGGGATCATCGCCACCGGCTTGCCCGCGGCATGGCACGGCCATTCGGCAATCTTGACGTCGAGCACGGTGGTCATCCCGCCCAGCCCCTGCGCGCCGATCCCCAGCGCGTTGACCTTGTCGTAAAGCTCGACCCGCAGCTTCTCGACATCGGTCTCGGGCCCGCGCGCCTTGAGCTCGTGCATGTCGATCTCTTCCATCAGCGATTCCTTGGCCAGCAACATCGCCTTTTCCGCCGTGCCGCCGATCCCGATCCCGAGCTGCCCCGGCGGGCACCAGCCCGCGCCCATCTGCGGGATCATCTCGAGCACCCAGTCGACGATCGAATCGCTCGGGTTCATCATCTTGAACTTGGACTTGTTCTCGCTCCCGCCGCCCTTGGCCGCGACGTCAATCGAGACAGTCCGGCCAGGGACCATCTCGACGTTGAGCACGCACGGGGTGTTGTCGCGGGTGTTGCGGCGGGTGAAGGCCGGATCGGCGACAATCGAGGCGCGCAGCTTGTTCTCCGGGTGGTTGTAGGCCCGGCGCACCCCTTCATCGACCACCTCCTGCAGCGACCGGGTCGATTCCAGCCGGCATTCCTGGCCCCACTTGAGGAACACGTTCACGATCCCGGTGTCCTGGCACAGCGGGCGGTGTCCTTCGGCGCACATCCGGCTGTTGGCGAGAACCTGCGCCATCGCGTCCTTGGCCGCCGGGTTCTGCTCGCGCTCCCAAGCCGCGCCGAGTGCGCGGATGTAGTCCATCGGGTGAAAATAGCTGATGTACTGCAGCGCGTCGGCCACGCTTTCGATCAGGTCTTCCTCGCGGATCGTCACCATGTCCATGCTCGGCCTCGTTCGGTCTGGGGTGGGTCTTCGCCGTCCCCATAGGCCCGCAAATGCCTGCTCGTCAAAGCGCTTGGCGCGTGGCGGCGGTTCCCCTAAGAGGCGAAGGAATTGCGTTACTGTGTTGCCTATGCAATACAGCCTGCCAGAGGCCCCCTATGACCCTTGCTGCCCAGACGATCGCTTCCCAGTCCGAAGACCTCGGCGCCGCGCGCCGGGCGATGATCGACAGCCAGCTCAGGGTTTCCGGGATCAACCAGGACTGGCTGCTGGCCGCGCTGGCCCGCGTCCCGCGCGAAGACCATGTCCCGGCGAGCGCCCGCGGCCATGCCTATATCGACCGCGCGATCCCGCTGAACGGTGGCCACGCGCTTCCGGCTCCGCTGGTCCAAGCGATGCTGCTGGCCGAAGCCATCCCGGTGGCTGCGGACAAGGTGCTGGTGATCAGCCCGGCCGGCTATCTGTCGGCATTGGTCGAACCGCTGGTGCAGTCGGTCGAAACCGTTTCCCCTGCCGGGGTCAAGGCAGTTCAGGCCAAGGGCGTGTTCAACCTGATCCTGATCGATGGCGCGATCGAACAACTGCCCGGCAACCTGGCCGAGGCGCTGGTCGATGGCGGCCGGGTGGTGACGGGGCTGGTCCTGCGCGGGGTAACCCGCCTGGCCGCCGGAACCAAAGATGGCGGCGGCGTGGCCTTGGCCCCGTTGGCCGAAGTGGGTATCCCGGTGCTGGCAGAATTCGCGGCCCCGAAAGCTTGGAGTTTCTGATTGATGGCTAGGCCGCGCGGCTCCCGAATTGCCCGTCACGCCCTGATTGCCGGAATGGTGGCCACCGCTACCGCTCCGGTGCTGGCGGACGATCTGCGCGAGGCGCTGATCATGGCCTACAATTCCAACCCGACACTGCAGGCCGCCCGCGCCTCGCAGCGTGCGGTTGACGAAGGCGTGCCGATCGCCCGCGCGCCGGGTTTGCCGTCGCTGTCCGGCACCGCGACCTACAGCGAATTCATCCAGAACAGCGGCAGCAGCCCGCTTGCGCCTGACCGCAACCTCGATGCCTCGCTCAATCTGGGCGTGCCGCTTTATGCGGGCGGCGGGATCAGAAACTCGGTCCGCGCGGCAGAGACCCGGGTCGATGCCGGCCGGGCCGATCTGCGCGGGGTCGAATCGGGCGTGTTCAGCCAGGTCGTCGCAGCCTATATGGACGTGATCCTGGCCGAAGCGGTGGTCAGGCTCAACCGCGCCAATGTCGAACGGCTGGCGGTCAACCTGCAGGCCACCCGCGACCGGTTCGAAATCGGTGACCTGACCCGGACCGATGTGGCCCAGTCCGAAAGCCGGCTGGCGCTGGCCCGCGGCCAGACCCGCAGCGCCGAAGCAAACCTGATTTCGGCGCGTGAGCGCTATATCCAGGTGGTCGGCAAAGCTCCTGAGAATCTCGCCTCGCCGCCGCCGCTGGTCGGCCTGCCTGGCAGTGCCGACGATGCGGTCGAGATCGCGCTCGAATCGAACCCGGATCTGCTCG
>CALCQB010000337.1 GCA_937897535.1 uncultured Novosphingobium sp.
GAAGTCGATGCCGGCCGTGCGGGCCAAGGGCAGCATGGCCAATGCCACGTCGCGGGCCAGGTCGTGCACGTCGAAGACCTCCATGTCCAGCGAACCCGAGTCGGTGCGGGCCAGCGCCAGCAACTGGTTCGTGGCGCGGGTGGCGTGTTCCAGTTCGCTGGACAGCGCCTCGATCGCGTCCTTCGCTGCCGCTATGCTGGCAACCCAGAAGTAGTGGTTCCACATCGCGTGCGGCATTTGCGGCATCTTGCCCATGATTGCGCCAACCTGCACACCGTCGTGCGCCACGAACTGGTATTTGCCCATCGCGCCCATATCCATCGGCTCGGGCAGTGACCAGCCGAACTGGCTGGCATAGAAGTCGGTTTCGCGCGGTCCATCGCCGGCCAGCAATTCGTTCCAGCCGCAGTGGCCGCAGTTGATATCGGACTGGAAGGCAGTGCTCTCACCGCCGCCGGGCGGCGGGTTGGGGGTCATCACATACAACGCGGCACCGCCGGGGTCGGTGACCATCGCCACCCGGCCCGCCATCGCGACGTCGGTGGCTGGCATCACGACCGTTCCTCCCGCAGCTTCGATCGCGGTCAGGCTTTCGTCGACGTTATCGACCCCGACATACCCGAGCCAACAGGGCCGTCCGCTGTTCTGAACCATATCCTGAGTGAGCCGCAGCACTCCGCCGACCATGGCCTGGTCGGGTGCTGTGAGGAAACCATAGTCGTTTGTATCGGCGTGGCCGGTGGAGATACTCCAACCCACGATCGGTTCGTAGAAGGCTTTCGCGCCTTCGGGATCGGGGGTCATCAGCTCGTACCAGATCCAGCTGCCTTGCAGAGTGCCCATTGCCTTGCTCCTATGCCTTGAGATCGACCATATTCTGAAAGCCACTGAAAATCATGCGCTTTCCATCGAATACATCCAGAACGTTGAATGCCTCGAAGCGCGGGTCCGCCATCGCCGCGTGGTTGCCGCGGTCGCGGGTTTCCTTGTCGGGCCAGGTGATCCAGCTGAATACGACGTTCTCGGCCGGCCCGGCCTTCACCGCCATGAAAAAGTCGGTGGTCGTGCCCTTCATCAGGTCATCGCCCCAGTTCTCCGAGACGTGGATCGCGCCGTGCTCGATGAAAATCGGCGCGGCTGCTTCGGCCATCCGGCGATAGGCATCCTTCTTGGCTTCGGGCACCGGAATCAGGAATCCGTCGATGTAAGCCATTGCAGTTCTCCGCTTATTGCAAACGTTCGAGCAAGCCCTTGCGTTTGACGATATTCTTGTAATCCCACTGAATTGCGCGGGCCTTGCCCAGCCACCGCCGCAGCGCGGCGGTGTCGATCTCGGCCACGTCGGCAAACCGCGCTTCGGCCGCCTTGAACTTGCCTTCGCTGCGCAGGCCAGGCTCGGCGAAGCTCTGGCCGCTCCAGAACAGCAGGCGGATGCCATCCTTCAGGCGGCTGTATCCGACCACCGGGTTGCCATCGAGGAACCACACCGGGTGGGCATGCCAGACCTTGCTCTCCGCCTCGGGCATTGCCGCGCCGATTTCAGCCTGCAACAGCGCGCAGATCGCCTCGTCGGCAGGGCTTTGCCCCGCGTGATACTCGGCAATGGTGGCCGGCTTGGTCACGGCGTCTCACTCCGCAGCGGGATCAGGGCCCGGAGCGTGGGTAGACGGCACCACAGCGCCGCCCAGACCGCCATACCGAGATAGACCCCGAACAGCGTGTGCGAGACCAGCGGCGAGCCAATCCGCAAATGCGTCGCCACCGCGCCGCCCAGGTAGCCGGTCAGCAAGATCGCCCCAAGCACAGCCGTGCGCGGATAAAGAAACAGGCCGAGCGACAGCGCAAGGATCGCGCCAAGCATCCGGTGAAAACCCTCGTCAGCCGGCAAGCCGAGCGGCGGGCTGTTGGCGATCATCAGCGCCGGGGCAAACAGCTTGCCGCCTGCGTCCATCGCCAGGAACAGCGCGACAAACCCGGTTAGTCCCAGGCCGATCCGGCGCAGGCCGACTGGGCTCATGCTTCGGCTCCGGCCGGGGTCTCGCCCGCAGCAAAGGCCGGGTCCATCCAGAACGGCTCCCACACGTGGCCATCGGGATCGAGGATCGTGCGCTGATACATGAAGCCGTGGTCTTCCGGCGGGTTGATATCGGCCTTGCCCCCGGTGGCCGCACCGGCTTCGACCAGTCGGTCGACTTCGGCGCGGTCTTCGCAGGTCAGCGCGAGCGAGACTTCGCTCGAGCCTGGCGGACAGATCGGCCGGGTGGTGAAACCCTGCCACTTGCCGTGAGTCAGCAACATGACGTGGATCGCATCCGAGAGCACCATGCCGGCGGCGGTCTCATCGGTGAACTGCGGATTGTTGGTAAAGCCCAGCGCCTCGTAGAACGCCCGGGCGCGGGGCAGATCGGTCACCGGCAGGTTGACGAAGATCATTCGGGTCATGGTAATTCTCCCAATCGTTCCGGTTACTTGACGGGGCCGGCGAACAGCAGTTCAAGATAGTGGCGCAAGTGCCGCAGATGCTGTCTGGCAACCTCCGGAGCAGCCGCCGCGCCTTGCGCCTTGGCCAGGACAAAGGAACCCTGGAGTACTGCTTGAATGTGCTGCGCCAGACCCTGGGCGGTAACCCCGCTTGCGCCAGTCTGGGCAATCGCAGCGGCAAGATCCTGTTCCAGGGCCAGCGCATTGCCAAGGATCGACGCTTCGCAAGCCTGGCGGATCGGATCGCTGCTGCCGAACGCTTCCTGGACCATGGTTCCGGCAACGCAGCTGAAGCTTTCCGGCGGACCGGCGATCAGCGCAATCCGCAGATCGATATAGCCCAGCACCCGCGCGACCGGATCGTCGAGATGATGGAACGGCGCGGCAGCGAAGAACGCGCTGGTCGAGCTTGACCAATAATCGGCCAGCGCGACACCCAGGGCTTCCTTCGAGGGGAAGTGATGAAAGAAGGCACCCTTGGTCACCCCGGCATCACGGCACAACTGATCGACCGAAGTGGCGGCGAACCCCTGGCCGCGCACCAGCTTCACCCCGGATTCGAGCAGCTTTTCCCGGGCTGTTTGCGGTGTGGGCCGGAAAGGCTGATTCGGGATCATCCTTCTTTCATACCAACCGGTCGGTATGGCAGCAAGCGTGATTTGGCGGTTCGGTCTTAACCCAATGTTTGGCTTGACGATTTACAGCCGCGGCGATGGACGGTGCTCGGGGAATCATTTTGCGGCTGTGGCTGGCGCTGGTCTTCGCGCTCGGCCTGGTCGCGCCTGCCCAGGCCCGCATTCCGATCGAAACCTGCGTCGCGCCGCTTGCCGCTAGCCAACCGGGGCCGCTGCAATTCGACTGCGGCAACGACCAGACCCGCTTCGGCAGCGGCGACTTCGGGGTCCAGCTGCGGTTTGCCCCGGCCCGTTCGACCCCGAGCGATCCGCTGGTCCTGCGCACCACCAGCGTCTGGCAGGACGGGCAGCGAATCGTCTTCCACTACGCCGACGGAACGACCGCGGAGACCGGCTACACGTCTAAGACTGCCGCCAGGTTCATGTCCATCGGGGCGATATTCGAAATCCCGGTGCCGCCTCGCAGCGCCGCACTCGACGGCGTCTATATCGAAACTAACCGAAGCGCCAATTGGCGCGGGGTGGTAATGGGCGCACACCTGATGCCCCGGTCCGAAGCCGCCCGCCTGCATGGGTGGCTAATCGGGCTCTATGCCGGCTTTGCCGGTCTCAGTCTGGCCCTGCTGGCCTACAACTTCGCCTTGTGGCGGGCGTTGCATCACCCGTTTCAGCTGGCCTATTGCGCCATGGTCGGCGCGATGATGGGCTACACCTTTACCGCGTCGGGCGCGGCGCTGCTTGCGATTGACGGCCTCGCCAACAACGACCGGCTGCGGATCAACTATGTCCTGCTCACCCTGGCCGGCCTCGCCGGGCTGCGTTTCATCATCGAGTTCTTCGGCCGCGATATTTTCAGCGAGCGTCTGCTGCGCACAATCCAGATCTACAGCCGTTCGGCGCTCGTGGTGGCGCTGGCCTTTGCCGTGCTGGCGCCTACGTTGGGTCGGCTGCTTGACCGGCTTTATTTCATCAACGGGGTGATTCTGGTCGGCCTGCTGGCGCCGATCTTACTTGCGGCGTGGCGCGCCCGGGTCCGCCATTTCGGGCTGTTCCTCGCCGCCTGGTCCGCCCCGATCCTGGTAACGGCGGCGCGGACGCTGCATGGGCTGGGGCTGATCGGCTACAGCTTCTGGCTCGATAACGGCAACCTGGTTGCGCTGTCGGTCGAGGCGCTGCTGTCCACCATGCTGATTGTCGCCCGCTTGCGCGATCTCGCGGTCGAACGCGATCGGGCCCGCGCGGGCGAAATCAGCGCCTTGCGGCTGGCCAACTCCGATCATCTCACCGGGCTGCTCAATCGCCGGGCGTTCCTCGCCAAGGCGATCGGCCGCAAGGAGCCGCACCGGCTGATGCTGATCGATATCGACCGGTTCAAGGCGATCAACGACCGGATGGGCCACGATGCCGGCGACCAGGTGCTGCGCGCGATTGCCGAAGTGCTTCAGGCGCACCGCCCGGCCGACAGCCTGGCGGTCCGGCTGGGCGGTGAGGAATTCGCCCTGCTGGTGCCGACCGCGCACCAGCAGGCCTGCCTGCCCGAAGCGATCCTCGCGGCGATCCGGGCCAAGCCGATGCCGCTCGACTGGAAGGTTACGGTCAGTCTCGGCTATGCCGATGGCCGGATTCACGGCGAGGAGGATTGGCGGCGGCTTTACCGCCTGGCGGACTCCGCGCTCTACCGGGCCAAGGCCGATGGCCGCGACCGCGTCTGCCGTGCGACCGACTTTGCCGCGCTTGGCAAGGTCGCGACCGCTTAACCGCGCGGTTGAAATAGTCGCACCCAGCCGCGCAAAGGCAGTTGCAGCCAAGGCTGCGCGCGTATAGGCGGTTTCGCGCGATGACCGACAAAACAGCCCTGAGCGACACCTCGAACCAGACCGTCCTGCCCGCGCCCGACATCGAGGTCGATGTCCGCGAGCTGTTCGGGATCGATATCGACATGAAGGTTCCGGCCTTCAGCCAGCCAGACGAACGCACGCCCGATGTGGACGGCGCCTATGTGTTCGATCCCGACACCACGCTGGCGATCCTGGCCGGTTTCGCGTACAACCGCCGGGTGATCGTCCAGGGCTATCACGGCACCGGCAAATCGACACACATCGAACAGGTCGCGGCCCGAC
>CALCQB010000338.1 GCA_937897535.1 uncultured Novosphingobium sp.
CTCACCCCCGCCACCTTGCGGATCGCCCAGACCAAGTGGCTGCGGCCCGACAACGTCACGATCACCGTGGTCGGCGACGTCTCGATGGACCAGCTGCGCCCGCTGCTTGAGGCTTCGTTCGGGGACTGGAAAGCCCCGCTCAGCCCGCGCGCGGTCAAGTCGCTCGACACCGCAATCCCCGCGCCGCGCGCGCGGATCGTGTTGATCGACCGGCCGGGATCGCCGCAGTCGGTGATCGTCGCCGGGCGGGTCCTGCCCTTCACCGGGCGCCAGCAGGGAATGGAACCGCTCGACCTTGCCAACGAAGTGCTCGGCAACGGCTTCCTGTCGCGGCTCAACCTTGACCTGCGCGAGAGCAAGGGCTGGTCCTATGGCGTGCGCAGCCAGGTCCGCAGCCCGCAGGGCCCGCGCAGCCTGGTGGTGACGGCACCGGTTCAAAGCGACAAGACCGGGGCCGCAATCGGCGTCATCCGGGGCCAGATGGCCGATTTCCCGGCCAAGCGTCCAGTCGAGACGGTCGAATATGGCCGCGCCACCGACGGCAACATCCGCGGCCTGCCCAACCGCTATGAAACCAACGGCCAGGTGCTGGGGGCGCTGGTCACCAACCAGCAGCTGGGCCGGCCCGACGACTACCAGGCGACCCTGCCGAGCCGCTACCGCGCGATCGATCCCAAGGTGATGGACGATGCGGCCCGGCGCTATCTGCAACCCGATGGCCTGGTCTTCGTGGTGGTGGGCGATCGCAAGACGGTCGAGCCGCAGCTCAAGCCGCTGGGCCTGCCGATCGAGGTTGTGACACCTGTTGACAGCGCGGCCCAGCCGGGCGAGTGATCGGACAACTTACCGCGATGTAAGTTGCACACCATTGCAGGAGAGAAACGATGTCTGTTGCCGGCACATATGAATGCGTGACCAAAACCCCGATGGGCGACCAGAAGAGCGACGTGACGATCGTCGTCGATGGTGACACCTTCACCGGCACCAACGCCGGGGCGATGGGTTCGATGGACATGGAAAACGGCAAGGTCGATGGCAACAAGCTGACCTGGACAATGAAGATGACCGTCCCGATGCCAATGACGCTGGAAGGCGAAGCCACGGTCGATGGCGACGCGATCACCGGCACGGTCAAGGCCGGTGCATTCGGCGCGTTCCCGCTGACGGGTACCCGCAAGGGCTGAGCCTGCACAATAACCAACGCAAATGGGCGCCGGAGCGATAGTCCGGCGCCCTTTTTGCTGCGAGGCGCAAACAAGTGTTTGCCAGCCGTTTGCGTTGCGGTAATTAGCCCGCTCTGCGAACCACTATTCTTTCGGGGCATTTCAAGGGATGAGGGCAATTTGGGCAGCGCTGCTTTGCAGCGCCATGGCCGTGCACCCGCAGCTTTCCTCGGCGCAAACTGCACCGGCACCGGCAATCGAACCTGCCGCCGCCGCCGCACCGCCGCCGGTCAGCGCCGAGCCGGTCAAGGCTGTCCTGCCGGTCGGCACCCGGCTGCAGCTCGCCACGCTGCAACACCTGACCACGATCGACAACAAGCTGGGTGACAGCTTCGGGATCGTCGTGGTCGAAGATGTGACGCAAGACGGCACCATCGTCATTCCCAAGGGCGCGCAGGGCGTGGGCGAGGTCACCTTCATCGGCAAGAACGGCGGGTTCGGCCGACCGGGCATCCTCCAGATCAAGGTCGTTTCGCTCAACGTCGGCGATCGCAACCTGCCGATCGACGGCCGGTTCCGCGAAGAAGGTGCCAACAAGAACGGCGTAACCGCAGCGACCTATTTCGCGGTCGGAGTTTTCGCCGGGCTTATCAAGGGCAAGCCCGGCGGGATCGAGCGCGGACGGCTTCTGCGGGCGCGGACCGCAGAGCCGTTCGAATTCGTGATCGGCGCAGCGCCGCCGCCAGTCCCCGACCTGCCACCGCCGCCCGAGAACACCGAACCGGTTGCGGATGCTCCGGCGGAAAAGACCACCAAACCTGCAACCTGACTGCAGGCCATCCGGCGCGCAGTCCTCAATATTCAACCTACCGTACCAACAGGGAGACACCCATGAAGCATTCGCTGACCATCGCCGCCGCAACCGCCATCCTGGCCGTGGGCATTCCGTCGCTGGGGTTCGCGCAGGATGCGGCTGCACCGGCACCAGCACCCGAAGTCGCAGCCGCCGCGGCGCCGCTCCCGGCCTGCGAGCTGCACGTGTTCCCGACCCTCGAAGGCCAGGCCCAGACCACCGGCCTGCTCTCGGGCTTCGGCTTTGTCGGCGCGATTGCCGATGCCGCCGCCAACAAGGACCGCAATGTCAACGAAGCCGCCTACCTCAAGGAAGCGCTGGGCCCGCGCCTCCAGGTCGAGGCGCTCAAGTCGATCGACCTGGTGACCGCGCTCAAGCTGCAGCCGTCGCAGGTGATCTTCGAAACCCCGATCGCCGATCGCAAGATCACCACCAAGGCGACCAACCGCCTGTCGAGCTCGACCGCGCCCTGCTATTACGAGCTGATCATCACCCAGAACTTCTACAAGAAGGCGGCGATCTATGGCCGCTCGCTCAACAACCGTTTCGTCTTCAAGGACTTCAACGGCGGCAAGGCTGCGGCCAAGCTGGTCAAGGGCCGCGGCGGCAATGGCCTGTCGCACTTCCCGCCCAAGACCACCGACGAAACCGAAGCCGCCGAAACCGAACTGCGCGAGGTCTTCTCGAAGAACTTCCTCGAGTTCGCAAAGGGTTTCAAGCCTGCTGCGAAGTAAGGGCTGGCTGGGGGACGGGCCGATCGGGCTCGTCCCCCATGCTGCCGGATCGAAGGGGATGCCGATGCGCCGTCTGATCGCCGTCCTGGCCGCAATCGCGCTGGTCCCGCAAGGGCTGCTGGCCGCGCCGCGTGAGATCAAGGCGCCGCCGGTGCTGGCGGTCCGGCTCCAGCCCGCGCCCGATGGCCGGGCAGTAATGGTCGAAGTGCCGCAAGAGACCATCGACTATGAAGTCGATGTCGGCCGGGTGGTCTCAGACGGCGCCTATGGCGGCGACACGGTCTCCTACCTGTTTCTCGAATATAGCGATACCAAGCGCCAGGAACTGACCGAAATCGAAGAGCGCAAGGCACAAGGCGTGATCGCGCCCTTGCGCGCGGCGCTGACCGGGTTCGATTTTCCCGGACTGGCCATGACCACCACCACCAGCGCGCTCGGCAAGGTCAGCTGGTTCGCCAGCAAGCAGCCTCGTCTCGCCCGGGTCGCCACCGAAGGCGAGCGCGAAGCCTTCGCCGGGATCGCGGGAACCCGCCAGTTCGCGCTGATCAACTATCACTATACCCTGTCGCCCGATTTCACCCAGATCCGGGTCTATGCCGAAATCACGATCTGGGCGATTCCCGCCCCTACCAAAGCCGCCAGGGCCAACAAACCGATGCTGCTATCGCGCCACCGGATGGTTTCGATCGCCGAATTGCGCAAGCGTTCTTACGAACCGGCCGACAACGTCAAGCTGTGGAGCGCCGAGGGCGGCAAGCTGGCCCGCGCCGCACTGACTGCGGGGCTGACGCGGCTCGAAACGCTGATCCCGCGCGCCTTGGCAATGACCGAAACCGAAATAGCAGCGCTTGAAAGCAAAAAAGCCCCGCGCGTGTTTGCCGCCGGATTCTATGGCCCGCGGATCGAAAGTGCCGACGACGGCAGCCCTAGCGTACTGATCTGGTCAAAAGGACTGGTCAGCGCGATGCCCGCGCCCGGCAGCTAGAGCTTCGTTTTCAGCACCTGGTTGACCAGCCCCGGGTTGCCCTTGCCCTGCATCGCCTTCATCGTCTGGCCGACGAAGAACCCGAACAGCGCTTCCTTGCCGCCGCGGTATTCGGCGACCTTGTCGGCATTGGCGGCGAGCACCGCATCGACCGCAGCTTCGATCGCGCCGGTGTCGGTCGACTGCTTGTTGGCTTCGATCTCTGCCGCCAGATCGATCTCGCTGGTCAGGTGTGCCTCGAAGATTTCCTTGGCCTTGCTGCCGGAAATCAGCCCGCTTTCGGTCGCGACGACGATCGCGGTGTTGGCGGCAATCGAGTTCTTGGGATGGTTCGACGGCAGCGAATGGGCGTTGAGCACGCCGGGCTGTTCGGACAGCAGCCAGTTGGCGACCCGCTTGGCCACCTCGGCCTCGCCCTTGCCGCTGGCCGCGGCGACCGAGGTCAGCAGCGCCTCGAATTCCCGCGCGGTTTCGACATCGGCGGTCAGCGCGTTGGCGTTGTAGGCTGAGAGGCCCAGCGCGGTTTCATAGCGGTGGCGCTTGGCGTCGGGCAACTCGGGCAGGCTCGCGCGGCATTCGTCGAGGAACGCATCGTCCAGCTCGAGCGGCAGCAGGTCGGGATCGGGGAAATAGCGGTAATCGTGCGCGTCTTCCTTGCTGCGCATCGACCGCGTTTCGTTCTTGTCGGGATCGTAGAGCCGGGTTTCCTGGACGATCTTGCCGCCGTCCTCGATCACGTCGATCTGGCGGCGCGCCTCGCTTTCGACCACCGCCATGACGAACCGGACCGAATTGACGTTCTTGGTCTCGGTGCGGGTGCCGAACGGTTCGCCCGGTTTGCGGACCGAAACGTTGACGTCGGCGCGCATCGAGCCCTGGTCCATGTTGCCGTC
>CALCQB010000339.1 GCA_937897535.1 uncultured Novosphingobium sp.
GCGAAGACACTCTTTCCCTACACGACGCTCTTCCGATCTATCGTGCTGCGGCACATGGAAACCATGGTCGGAACCTGGGGCTCGCTCGCCTTCACCTCGGCGCTGTTCGGGTTCCTGCACATCGTCAATCCCGATGCGACCTGGTTTTCCTCGCTGGCGATTGCGCTCGAGGCCGGGATTCTGCTGGGCGCGGCCTATCTGCTGACCCGGCGGCTGTGGCTGGCAATCGGCATTCACGCCGCGTGGAACTTCACCCAAGGCTGGATCTTCTCGGTCCCGGTATCGGGCGGCGACGCCCCGCTCGGCCTGCTGATCACCCGCCGGATCGGACCAGACTGGCTGACCGGCGGCGACTTCGGGCTGGAGGCGTCGGTGGTCGCCATGGTGGTCGCGACCGGGGCAGGACTGCTGATGCTCCACCGCGCAATCGCCAAACGCGGCTTGATCGCGCCGATGTGGCAGCGCAAGGTAGCAGAAATTGATCAGGGAGAAGACCATGTCGTCGCCATTGCTGCCACCCGAAGCCCCGCAGACGCTGGGTGAAGCCTTTGCCCATATCGGCAAGGTTACTGCGCCCAGCCTGACCGACATGAAGGTGATGGTGCTGGTCGAGGCGGCCTCGATGACGCTCTATTACAAGACTGCCGAGGGCGCGAGCGACCCCGCGGTGGCGGCGCTGCTCCAGCGCAACGGACGCGAGGAAATGCTCCACGCCCAGCGGGTCGCGCTGGCAATCAAGGCGATCTCGGGCGAGGATTTCCCCCCGCCGCTGGCTGCCGATAACCCCTACCTCCAGAACGGCGCCGCGCCCTTCGCCGAGATCACCCCCGAAGCGCTGACCAAGGTCGCCCAGGGCGAATTCGGCGGCGAGGCGCTGTATGAGCTGTGGGCCTCGAACATCGAAAACGCCGAAGCCGCCGAACGGTTCAGGGCGAATGGCAAGGAAGAGACCGACCACGGCAACCGGCTGCTCGAGGCGGCGGCGCTGCTGGTTGCTTAGACTATCCCCAGTTTCGCTTCGACCTCATCCAGCAACGCGCGCGCCCGGCGGGTAATGCCGTTTTCATGCGGTGAATAGGCCAGTGGCCGCAACACGATCCTTGCGTCTTTCAACCGGCCGCGATGGATCAGTTCCTGCGCCAGGATCATCCGCGGGCCGGGCAGTTGCGGCACCAGTTGGACGGTATTGACCAGGGCCTGGAGGCCATCGGCATCGGCCGACCGTCCCATCTTCGCGAAACTGGTGTAGAACAGCAGGGCGGGCAGCGGATCATTTGGATCCATTACAATTGCCTGGATCAACAGGTCCTGTCCGGCGCGGACCCGAGCCTCTCGCTGATCGGTCGGCAAGGTTTCGGCAAGTCCGATCATTGCCTCAGCCTTGCGAACCAGCCCGCGCCGGCTGGCCGGTTCGACTGACAAGGCCCGGTCGGCTGCGGCTGCGCAGGCGGCGAATTCCTCGGTTCCGCAACGGGCATCGGCCAGCAGCAGCCATCCCGCAGCCTCACCGGGAAAGCGCGCCGCGATCGCTTCGATCTGGGCGATCCATTCAGTCCGGTCCTGCTTGGCCTTGGCGAGGCGCTGTTCGAAATCGTCCTTCTTTAGGTCGTTCTTCGCTTTCTCCGCCTCATCCTTGGGGTCGGGCTTTTGCGGCAGGCTGATCCGGCGTTCGAATTCCACCGTCGCGTCGATCAGGGCGCTTTCCGCCTTGCCCAGAATTCGCACTTTGACCGGACCGGCCGATCCAGCCGTGATCGGTACGGCCCGATACGGAAAGCTCTTCCCGGCGAGATAAACTGTGACTTCGCGCTGCAGGTCAGCCAGATCGCCAAAAACCTGCGCGGCTTCGGCAATCTTCTTGCCGTTGTTGATGGCGTTCAGATAGGCCCGCAACTGACCACGGCGCTTATCACTGAAGGTCAGGTAGTGGCTCACAACCCAGGCATCGCCATAGCTCCAGCCGCGGCCCTTGCTCCGCTCTTTCAGGTAAGTTCCGTCGAGCATGCTGGTCACCGGATAGCTGAGCCCGGAATAGAGTTCATATTGCCGGTGCGAAGCGGCCTTGCCATAGGTGATCGCATCCGGGCGCTCGAACGAGGCGGTCGAGGCGATTTCGGCAAACCCCTCGACGTACCAGGCCGGGTAGGCTGCCGGGCTGTATTGCAACATGTAGTGGTGGGCATATTCGTGAAACAGCACGAGTTGTCCGGTGAAGATGCCGTCACCCGTGCTGCGCGGCACCACTGAGATCGCTCCGTCGTCGCGCGGGGAATAGAACCCGGCGACATCGCTGTTGGGATCGCCGTACAGGGCTTTCACGTAGCCGATCGATGGGACGAGAAACACCCTGACTTTCACCACCGGGCGGTTGGCCTCATTCGCTCCCGTGGCCATGCGCAGGAGCACATGGAAGTATTCCAGCCGCTCGGCGAACTTGAGAAGGCTCTTTTCGTCGCCCGAACTCACGATGCGGAAATGGGCTGTTTCCGCCTCACGCCAGTCGACCGCAAGCGCTGGGGTAGAAATCAGCAGAACAATGGCGGCCAGCAAATAACGCATCGGATGCCCCTTCGATTCGGTGATTTGAGGCTAAGGCGGTAGCGGCGACTAATCCACCGTGATTGCGCGACAATCCGGATCTGGATCAAACAAAACTATAGGGATCAATATCCACATTCACCCGCACCCCTTGGCCGAACTGCAACGGTCCCAGCCATTCGCGGATCACGTCCTGCAGCTTGGCCGAGCGGCGGGCGTTGATCAGCAGGCGGTAACGGTGGCGGCCGCGCAGCAGGCTGAGCGGCGCGGGGGCGGGGCCGAGCACCATGACATCGGGCAGGTCGGGCCGGGTGCCGCCGATCGCGCGGGCGGCATCGCGGGCCTCCGCTTCGTTCTCGCTGCTGACGATGATCGCGGCCCAGCGGCCGAACGGCGGGGCGTGGGCGTCCTTGCGGGATTCGGCTTCGGCTTCATAGAACGCATCCCGGTCTCCGGCGGCGAGCGCGGCGATCACCGCGCTTTCCGGGTGACGGGTCTGGATCAGGACCTCGCCGGGCTTCTCGCCCCGGCCGGCGCGGCCGGCGACCTGGGTGACCTGCTGGAACGTCCGTTCGGCCGCGCGCAGATCGCCGCCTTCGAGCCCCAGGTCGGCATCGACCACGCCGACCAGCGTCAGTTCGGGGAAGTGGTAGCCTTTGGTCACGATCTGGGTGCCGACAATCACGTCAATCAATTTTTCCTCGGCAGCAGCGACGAATTCGCTGATCTTCTCGGGGCTGTTGAGCGTGTCCGACGTGACCACCGCGACCCGCGCTTCGGGCAGCACTTCGGCGACCTCGTCGGCGATCCGCTCCACGCCTGGCCCGCAAGCGACCAGGCAATCGGGGGTGTGGCATTCGGGGCAGGTCTCGGGCGGGGGGACTTCATAGCCGCAGTGATGGCAGGCCAGCCGCCGCGAGAGCCGGTGCTCGACCAGCCAGGCGCTGCAATTGGGGCACTGGAACCGGTAGCCGCAATGGCGGCACAGCGTCAGCGGGGCATAGCCGCGGCGGTTGAGGAACAGCAGGGTCTGCTCACCGCGTTCCAGCCGGGCCCGCATTTCCTCGACCAGCCGCGGGGCGAGCCAGCGGCCGCGCTCGGGCACTTCCTTGCGCAGGTCGACGATGTCGATCGCCGGCAGGGTCGCGCCGCCGAACCGGTCGGGCAGGTCGATCTTCTCGTACACCCCGGCCTCGGCCAATTGGAGCGATTCCAGAGCCGGGGTAGCGCTGGCCAGGATCACCGGCACGCCCTCAAACCGCGCCCGGATCACCGCGACATCGCGGGCGTTGTAGCGCACCCCATCGTCCTG
>CALCQB010000340.1 GCA_937897535.1 uncultured Novosphingobium sp.
GGGGCTCAGCGCATCGCCGATGCAGACTATCCGGGCAACTTTCCCGGCCAGGGCGGCTTGAAGCGCGTTGAGCGGCTGGTTTGGGGTGACCAGCACCACTGCATCGGCGGTGATCGTGCGGGCCGGACCGGCGTGGGTCGGGGCGAGGTCGGCCTGACCTTCACGCAAGGCGACAATGCGATGGCGCAGGAGGATCTCCATGCTGCCGCTGGCCGCCGCGATGGGCGCCGAGGTCGTCGCCGACCTGCGCGACCTGTCCGACGCCGGGTTCGCCGAGCTGCAGGATGCACTGTGGCGGCACAAGATGGTCTATCTGCGCGGCGCAAACCTGACTCACGCCGAGCACGAAGCCTTTGCCGTGCGCTGGGGTCCGTTCGCGCCCGATGCTTATACCCATGGCGTGCCTGGTCACCCCAATGTCCAGCCGGTGATCAAGGAGGCCGAGGCGCGCAGCAAGGGCCTGTTCGGTTCGGGCTGGCACACCGATTCGCCGTTCCTGCCCGAACCGCCGGGGGTGACGATCCTGCGCTCGGTCGAGATTCCGCCCTATGGCGGCGATACCGTCTGGGCCAATGGCGCGCTGGCCTACCGGATGCTCAGCGCTGGCATGCAGGAAATGCTGCGCCCGCTGAAAGTGCGGATGAGCGCGATCAGCAACGCCCACACCCAGAAGCTGGCCGATGGCAAGGAGCTGTCCTTCGCCAGCGACGAAGCCCGCGCGGCGGCGTTCGAGGGCAATGCCCATCCGCTGGTCCGGACGCACCCGGTGACCGGCGAACTGTCGCTCTATGTCGATGAGGTCTATGCCGTCGGGATCGACGGCATGAGCCAGGCCGAAGCGCTGCCGCTGCTCGATTTCCTGACCCGCCACGTCACCCAGCACCACTTTACCTGCCGCCTGCGGTGGGAGCCGGGAATGGTCACGCTGTGGGACAACCGGACCGCGCTGCACCTCGCCGCCAACGACTACGACGGGTTCAGGCGCGAGATGTACCGGACCACGCTGGCGGGCGAGCGACCGGACTAGTCTCGCTGTTGGTTTGATCGAATCACATCACCTCAAACCCGACCGTCCTGAGCTTGTCGAAGGATTGTCCTTCTTGCGTCGGTGCGTAACGGCACAAAGCAAAGGACAGTGCTTCGACAAGCTCAGCATGGACGGATTATTGGACCAAGATTTCCTAAAACCAGTCAATCCCCGAAGAAATTCAGTTCCAGCAATACGTTGTTGGGGTCAGCCGTGAACACCTGACGCAGCCCGATCGCTGCGACCAGATTGACCTGATAATCCAGCCCGGCCGCCTCGATCCGGCGGATCACTTCGTCATAGCCCGAGCAGTTCAGCGCGACATGGTGCAGCGCGCCGGTCAGCGCACCGGGTTCAACCGCGCGGTCATAGGTGCGGATGCAGTCGGTCGAGTTGATGTGGATGATTGCCTTGCCGCCGGCGTCAAACATCCATTGCGCGGTGGTGGGGGTCAGCGGCGGCGGGCCGTCGCGGCGCTCAAGGTTGAGCAGTTCGCGATAGAACTCGGCCGTCTCGTCCAGCCGGTCGGTGATGATGTTGACGTGATCGAGCGCGTTGACCTGCATGACCTGTCTCCCCTCTAGCTTTTGAACACCACGGTCTTGTCGTGGTTGAGCAGCACCCGGTCCTCGAGGTGCATCCGCACCGCTTCGGCCAGGACCCGGCGTTCGACATCGCGGCCCTTGCGGACCAGGTCTTCGGGGGTGTCCGAATGGCTGACCGCGACGACATCCTGGTGGATGATCGGTCCCTCGTCGAGGTCGGCGGTGACATAGTGCGCGGTCGCGCCGATCATCTTGACCCCGCGGGCGTGGGCCTGGTGATAGGGCTTGGCCCCCTTGAAGCCGGGCAGGAACGAGTGGTGGATGTTGATGCAGCGGCCCGACAGGAACGCGGCGAGATCGTCGGAGAGGATCTGCATGTAGCGCGCCAGCACCACCAGTTCGGCCCCGCTGTTCGTCACCACCGCCTTGATCCGTGCTTCCTGTTCGGGCTTGGTATCCTTGGTGATCGGGAAGTGGTGATAGGGCAGATCGCCGATCAGCGTGATGTTGAGCGCTTCCTTGGGGTGGTTACCGATGATCCCGACCACTTCCATGTTCAGTTCGCCGATCCGGTTGCGATAAAGCAGATCGCCCAGACAATGATCGAACTTGCTGACCAGCAGCAGCACCTTGCGCCGGGCGCCCTTGGCGCGCAACTGCCAGTCCATCGCATAGCCTTGCGCCACGGCGCCGAAACCACTGCGAATCGATTCGATGTCCGCGCTGCCCGGATCGAATTCGACCCGCATGAAGAAGCGCCCGCTGTCTTGCGCGTTGAATTGCTGTGCCTCGAGGATATTCGCCCCTTTTTCAGCGAGATAACCGGTAACCCGGGCGGTAATTCCGGGCTGGTCGGTGCAGGACAGGGTCAGGATCATTGCCTCGGACATCGCATACACTCCCATGTTGCCGCGCCGCTTTGCGGTCGCCGCTTTTCATTTGCACCCCTATCAAAATATAGTATGCAGTGCATACAAAAATTCTACCAATGGAGGAGAGGGCCATGGCGGCTGCAAATCTCGATCAGCTTCTGAGCACCCAAGGCAACATCGTGTCGATGCTGCGCAACTCGCAATTGGGCGCTTACGTCTATCCGGTGGTCGCGCCGGAATTCTCCAACTGGCGCAGCGAACAGTGGGCCTGGCAGCACAGCGCGGTGCTGTTCGACCAGTCGCACCACATGGTCAACCTCTACATCCGCGGCAAGGACGCGGGCAAGCTGCTGTCCGATACGATGATCAACAGCTCGAAGGGCTGGTCGGTCAACAAGGCCAAGCAGTACGTGCCCACCACCCCTTATGGCCACGTGATCGGCGACGGCATCATCTTCTGGGAAGAAGAAGAAAGCTTCACCTATGTCGGCCGCGCGCCCGCCAGCAACTGGCTGCGCTATCACGCCGCGACCGGCGGCTATGATTGCGAGATCGAGCTCGACGACCGTTCGCCGATGCGGCCGATGGGCAAGCCGGTCACCCGCAAGGAATGGCGCTTCCAGATCCAGGGTCCGAACGCCTGGGCGGTGATCGAAAAGCTCCACGGCGGCCCGCTCGAGCAGCTCAAGTTCTTCAACATGAGCGAGATGAACATCGCCGGCCGCAAGGTCCGCACCCTGCGCCACGGCATGTCGGGCGCGCCGGGCCTCGAAATCTGGGGTCCTTATGCCGAGCAGGAAGAAATCCGCGCCGCGATCCTCGAGGCCGGCAAGGAATTCGGCCTGATCGCCTGCGGCAGCCGCGCCTATCCCTCGAACACGCTCGAATCGGGCTGGATCCCCTCGCCGCTGCCGGCGATCTACACCGGTGACAAGCTCAAGGGCTTCCGCGAGTGGCTCGGCGCCGATTCGTATGAGGCAACCGGTTCGATCGGCGGTTCGTTCGTTTCGGAGAACATCGAGGACTACTACCTCAATCCGTGGGAACTGGGTTACGGCAACTTCGTCAAGTTCGACCACGACTTCCACGGCCGCGAGGCACTCGAAGCGCTCGACCCGGCCAAGCAGCGCAAGAAGGTGACGCTGGCCTGGCATCCCGAGGACATGGCCAAGATCATGGCGTCGATGTTCAACCCGGACGCAGAAGCCTACAAGTTCTTCGACGTGCCGCTCGCCAACTATGCCAGCTCGAACTACGACCGCGTGGTCGATGCCGGCGGCAAGACCGTCGGTCTGTCGATGTTCACCGGCTATTCCTACAACGAAAAGCAGGCGCTGAGCCTCGCCACGGTCGATCATGACGTGCCTGAAGGCACCGAACTGCGCGTGGTCTGGGGTGAGGAAAACGGCG
>CALCQB010000341.1 GCA_937897535.1 uncultured Novosphingobium sp.
ATCATCCGTGCGGCCCCTCGTCCTCATCGTCATCATAGAGGATGCGGTTGGCCGCACCGTCAAGATCGTCGAACTGGCCGCGCTTCAAGGCCCAGAAGAACGCGATCAGGCCCAGCAGACCCAGCCCCAGCGCGATCGGCAGCAGGACCAGCAGCCCGTTCATTTCGCCGCCCTGACCAGCCGCAGCGAATTGGCAACCACGACCAGCGAAGAGCCCGACATCGCCGCCGCCGCGATCATCGGATTGACGTAGCCGGCGATCGCCAGCGGCACCGCCAGCACGTTATAGCCAATCGCCAGCGCGAAGTTCTGCCGCACCACCCGCATTGTCCGCCGCGCTGCGATCACAGCACGGGGCAAGGCGAGCAATGACTCGCCCAGAAACACCAGATCGGCGGCCTGCCGCCCGACATCGCTGGCACTGCCCGGCGCGATCGAGGCATTAGCCGCAGCCAGTGCGGGACCATCATTGAGCCCGTCACCAACCATCAGTACCTTGCGGCCCTGCGCCTGGAGCGCTGAGATCGCATCGCGCTTGGCGGCCGGGCTGGCGGCGGCCTGGGCGAACAACCCGACCCCGCGCGCGACATCGGCCACGGCGGCGGCATTGTCGCCAGAAAGCAACGACACTTCGAGTCCCATAGTCTTCAGTCTTGCCAGCGCTGCATCGGCATCGGGGCGGAGCTGGTCCTTGAATGGAATCAGCAGGTCCGGCCGACCTTCGATCCTGAGCGTGGTCGACATGCCATCAGCGCAATCGCTTCGTCCGAGCGACACCCTGTGGCCGCTCCAACTGCCTGACAGGCCGATCCCGGCGGTTTCGGCCACGCCCTGCACCGGTGCTGCGCGGAATCCCTTGGCCAGCAGCGCCGCTTCAATGCTGCGCGAATGCGGGTGGCGGCTGTGCGAGGCCAGGCCAAGCGCGACGCTGGCGGCGGAGTCATCCAGCGCGGTAATCGCCGCCGGATCTGGCTCGGGCCGGCCCAGCGTCAGCGAGCCGGTCTTGTCGAGCAAGACCCGGTCAACCGTCGCCAGCCGCTCGATCGCGCTGCCATCCTTGACCATGATCCCTTCGCGCATCAGCGCGCCGCTGGCGACCACCTGAGCGACCGGCACGGCCAGCCCGAGCGCGCAAGGGCAGGTGATGATCAGCACGGCAATCGCGATCACGGTCGATTGATAGAACCCCGCCCCGGCGATCATCCACCCAGCGAAGCTCAGCGCGGCAAGGGTATGGACAGCAGGGGCGTAAAGCCGACTGGCCCGGTCGGCGATCCGGACATAGACCGAGCGCGGCTGCTCGGCTGCGTCCATCAGCCGGGCAATCTCGGCCAGCGAGGTATCGGCCCCGGCGGCGGTCACCCGGACATCGACCGGGGCATCGAGGTTGAGCGTCCCGGCGTGCACCGGCGTGCCGATCCCCGCAGCGACTGGCGCGCTCTCACCGGTCAGCAGCGACTGGTCGAAGGCGCTCGCCCCGCCAATAATTTCGCCGTCGGCCGCCAGTCGCTCGCCCGCCGCAATCCGCATCACCATGCCCGGCGCGAGATCGGCAGAGGCGATCCATTGCAGGCGGCCATCGGCGGAGATCACGCTGGCCCCCGGCGCTGCCAAGTTTAGCAGCGCGTCGACCCCGGCCCGCGCCCGGTCGCGCATCATCGCATCGAGGGTCCGGCCGGCGAGCAGGAACAGGATCAGCATCAGCACGCCGTCGAAATAGGCGTCATGGCCGCCCGTCAGTGTCTCGTAGGCGCTGAGACTGGTCGCCAGGACAATCCCGATCGAGATCGGCACATCCATGTTGGTCCGCGCGCGCTTCAGCACCGCCCAGGCCGACCGGAAGAACGGGGTGCCCGAATAGGCGATTGCCGGGATCCCGATCAACGCCGAGATCCAGTGAAACAGGCTGCGGGTCGAACCTTCGGCCCCGGACCAGACCGAAACCGACAGCAGCATCACGTTCATGCAGGCAAAGGCCGCGACACCGAGCGGGGCGAGCAGCGGCTTCACCGCCGATGGAGCCTTGGCAAGATCATCCTTGCGCGGTTGACTGGCAAAACCGACCGCATCGAGCGCGGCGATCAGGGCAGCGGCTTCAACCTGCGGCCCATGTTCGGCGCGGACCTGCTTGGCGGTCAGGTTGACCCGCGCAGCACTGACCCCCGGCACCGCGCCCAGCGCACGCTCGACCTTGGCCATGCATCCGCCGCAATGCATCCCCGGCACGACCAGTACGGTCGTTTCGGAGGCCGCGGCGGGCGCTGCAGGATTGAGTGCGTTCACCGCACATCCTGTTCGGCGCGCCAGCGACTGCGTTCCGTCTTCGCTTCAAGCCGCAACCGCCACCGCCCGGCCGGCAGGGTCTGCTGCGACAGGAATGTCCCGTCGGCCTGGCGCTGAAAACGCAAAATCTGATCCGGCTGATGGCCCAGCGGATGGCGCGCGATCGCGGTGAGGTCGACGCCGGCCGGCGGCGCACCGCGCAGGCTGACCGTCACCCGGCCCTGCCGGTCGCGACCGGCCGCGGCGCTCCAGCCGAGCGCCTTTTCCTTGGCCGCCTCGTTCAGCCAGCCGTTGAACTGCTGGCTGGCGACATAGGAGTTTTCGACCACCACCCCGCCGAAGGTCGAAGTCGCGGCGCGGGCCATCATCAGGTTGACCCCGATCACCACCGCGAAGAAGGCGACGATGATCACCGAAAAATGGCGGCCAGTGAACGGTCCGGTGGTGAAGGCCTTCATTCGCTGTGTTCCTTATCATCGTCGTCCGGTGCGTCGAACCGCACCTTGCTGGTATCTGCGCCGTCCTCGCCGTCGAGCGGCTTGAGGATGAAGGCGAACGACTGCTCATGGGTTCCGTCGGGTGCGATGACATAGAGCCGCAACGGTTCGACCCGGTCAGCCGGGACGGTCAGGGTCAGCGCGCGCGCGGCCTTTTCACGCGGCGTATCGCTCGCCCAGAACTTGCCGCCGGGCAGCCCCTCGATACTGACCTGCATCCGGCGCGGGCGCGATTCCATGTTGATCAGCTTGACCGTGTAGTCGTTACGGATTTCGCCGCTCGACTGGACGGTATAGGGCGGATTGCGATCCTTCTGGACCTTGATGTCGATCCGGTCGCGGGTGCCCAGCGCAAACAGCAGCGCCAGCCCGATCGCGCCCCAGATCCCGGTGTAGATCAGCGTGCGGGTGTGGAACAGCGCCTTGGTGATCGGGCGGGGAACCTCGCCCTTGCGCTCGGCCTCGCAGTCTTCCAGCGTGGCATAGTCGATCAAGCCGCGCGGACGGCCGGTCTGGGCCATGACCTTGTCACAGGCATCGATGCACAGCGCGCAGGTGATGCACTGGATATCCGGCCCGTTGCGGATGTCGTAGCCGGTCGGACAGACCGCAACGCACTGGTTGCAATCGATGCAGTCGCCATACTCGCCGGGGTTCTTTTCGGCGGTTTTCAGGCTGCCGCGCTTTTCGCCGCGCCAGTCCTTGTAGGTCACGATCAGGCTCTTTTCGTCGAGCATCGCGGTCTGGATCCGCGGCCACGGGCACATGTAGACGCAGACCTGCTCGCGCATGAACCCGCCGAGCAAGAAGGTGGTAGCGGTCAGCACCGCGACCGTCGCATAGGCCACCATCGCGGCCTGGCCGGTCCAGAACTCGACGGTCAGCGTCGGCGCGTCGGCAAAGTACATGATCCACGCCCCGCCGGTCCAGAAGCTGATCACCAGATAGATCGACCATTTGAGAGCGCGCTTAAAGATCTTGCTCGCGCCCCACGGCGCGGCATCGAGCCGCATCTGGGCATTGCGGTCGCCATCGATGAAGCGGTCGACGTGCTGGAACAGGTCGGTCCAGACGGTCTGCGGGCAGGCATAACCGCACCACGCCCGGCCGACTGCGCTGGTCACCAGAAACAGTCCGATCCCGGCCATGATCAGCAGACCCGCCACGAAATAGAATTCCTGCGGCCAGATCTCGATCCCGAACATGAAGAAGCGGCGGTGAGCCAGATCGACCAGCACCGCCTGGTTCGGGGCATAGGGTCCCCGGTCCCAGCGCAGCCACGGGGTAATGTAATAGATCCCCAGCGTCAGGACCATCACCGCCCATTTGAAACGGCGAAAGCGCCCGTCTACCGCTTTGGGATAGACGGGCTCACGCTTCGCAAACAGGCTGGTATCGATGGTATCAGGGCTTCGCATTTCCGGTTCCACTCGCAGGCGCGGCAGGGGCACTCACCGTTTCTTCCCCGCCCCCCAGCGAGTAGACGTAAGCCGCCAGCATCTTGATCGTGACAGCGTCGAGCTTCTTGCTCCAGGCCGGCATCACCCCGGCGTGGGCCTTGTTGATCGAAGCGGTCACCTGCTCCGGCTTGCCGCCATAGAGCCAGACCGCATCGGTCAGGTTGGGTGCACCGAATGCCCGCAGACCCTTGCCGTCGGTGCCATGGCAGACAACGCAGTTGGCGGCGAAATTGGCCGTCCCGCGCTGGGCAGCGGCATCGGCCGTATGCTTGCCCGACAGCGACAGGACATAGGCCGCCGTGTCGCCAACCTGGGCCGGGGTCAGCACGCCGTCCTTCCCGAAATTGGGCATCAGGCTGGTCCGGGTGGCGGCATCGTCGGGCGAACGAATGCCATGTTCCAGAGTGGTGTGGATATCGGCAATGGCGCCGCCCCACAGCCAGTCCTCGTCCTTGAGGTTGGGATAGCCGAGCGAGCCGGCCGCGCCCGAGCCGTGGCACTGCACGCAGTTCTGCTTGAACGCCGCCGATCCACCGGCAACCGCCAGTGGCATCAGCTTGTCATCCTTGACCAGTGCCTCCAGCGGGGTCGCGGCGATCGCATCGGTCGCGGCCTTGCGTTTGGCAGCCCCATCGGCCATTTCCTCGGCCAGCTGGCCGCGGCTGGACCAGCCCCACAGCCCTTCGCTGCCCTTGTTCAGCATCGGGATGGCCGGATAGACCACCACATAGCCGATCGAGAACACGATCGACAGGTACATCGTGATCACCCACCAGCGCGGCAGCGGGTTGTTGAGTTCCTCGATCCCGTCCCATTCGTGGCCAACGGTTTCGATGCCCGTGGGCTCGTCGATCTTCTTAGTCGCCATTGTCGTCACCCCCAGCATTGTCATCGGCGAAGATGAGGTTTGCGGCTTCGTCGTTGAGTTTGCGGGCACCGGGCCGGAACGGCCAGGCGATCAGCGCAAGGAAGGTCACCACCATCGCTGCCAGCCCCCAGCTGTCGGCCAGGTGCCGCAGCGTGTCGTAAGTCGAATGTCCGGTCACCGGCCCTTCTCCTTGGCGAGGTCTTCCTGCGCCGCCGGGGCATTGACGTCGACCAGGGTCCCCAGCATCTGGAGATAGGCCACCAGGGCGTCCATCTCGGTCAGGCGATCGGGCTGCCCGTCGAAGTCGCGGACCTGCGACTTGGGATAGCGTTTTTGCAGGTCGGCACTGTCGGCCTGCGGATCGGCCTGCGCCTTGAGGTCGGCTTCGGCCTGCTTGATGTCGGTGGCGGTGTACGGCACCCCGACCCGGTACAGCGCGGTCAGCCGGGCTGCGGGATCGCCGATAGCGAGGTCATTCCGGGCGAGGAAGGCATATTGCGGCATCACCGATTCGGGCACCACCTGCTGCGGATTGTTGAGGTGCTGGACGTGCCATTCGTCCGAGTACTTCAGGCCGACCCGGGCGAGATCTGGTCCGGTCCGCTTCGAGCCCCACTGGAACGGATGATCGTACATCGATTCCGCCGCGAGGCTGTAGTGACCATAGCGTTCGACCTCGTCGCGGAACGGACGGATCATCTGGCTGTGGCAATTGTAGCAGCCCTCGCGAACGTAGATGTCGCGCCCGGCCTGCTCGAGCGGGGTATAGGGCCGCATCCCGTCGACCTTCTCGATCGTGTTGTCGATCCAGAACAGCGGGGCGATTTCGATGATCCCGCCGACGGTCACCGCCGCAAAAGCCAGCACGCCCAGCAGCGCAACGTTCTTTTCCAGCTTCTTGTGCCGGGCCCAGGGTTCTTTTTTGGTTTCGGAAGTCATTTCGGATCCCCTTATTCGGCCGGCACGGCGACCAGCGGGCGGTCGGCCTGGGCATCATAGGCAGCCTGACGCAGCGGCTCTTCCCGGCGCAGGTTGCCGGCAATCGTCTGCCACACGTTGAAGGCCATGATCAGCGCACCCGACAGGTACAGGATGCCGCCGAAGGCGCGGGCCAGGTACATCGGATGGAGCGCGGCGACCGTCTCGGCGAACGAGTTCACCAGATAGTTGTCAGCCCCGTATTCGCGCCACATCAGGCCCTGGGTCACGCCTGCCACCCACATCGACGCGGCGTAGAAAACGATCCCGATGGTGGCGAGCCAGAAGTGCCAGTTGATCATCCGCAGCGAATACATCCGCTCCCGGTTCCATAGCCGCGGCGCGAGGTAATAGATCGCCGAGAAGGTGATCATCCCGTTCCACCCGAGCGCGCCCGAATGGACATGGCCAATCGTCCAGTCGGTATAGTGCGACAGGCTGTTGACCGACTTGATGCTCATCATCGGGCCCTCGAAGGTGCTCATCCCGTAGAACGCGATGGACATCACCATCATCCGGATGATCGGATCAGTCCGGACCTTGTCCCAGGCACCGTTGAGCGTCATCAGCCCGTTGATCATCCCGCCCCAGCTCGGCATCCACAGCATGACCGAAAAGACCATGCCCAGCGTCTGCGCCCAATCGGGCAGCGCGGTGTAATGCAGGTGATGCGGCCCGGCCCAGATGTAGAGGAAGATCAGCGACCAGAAGTGGACGATCGAGAGGCGATAGGAATAGATCGGGCGTTCGGCCTGCTTGGGCACGAAGTAGTACATCATCGCCAGGAACCCGGCGGTCAGGAAAAAGCCGACCGCGTTGTGGCCGTACCACCACTGGACCAGCGCGCCCTGGACCCCGGCCCACAGCGGATAGCTGAGCGATCCGAACGGCGAGACCGGAAGGTTGGCGTTGTTGACCAGATGCAGCATCGCCACGGTCAGGATGAAGCTCAGGAAGAACCAGTTGGCGACATAGATGTGCGGTTCGGTCCGCTTGATGATCGTGCCGACGAACACCACCAGATAAGCGACCCAGACCAGGGTCAGCCACAGATCGACGTACCATTCGGGCTCGGCATATTCCTTGCCCTGGGTCACCCCCAGGACATAGCCGGTCGCAGCCAGCACGATGAACAGCTGGTACCCCCAGAACACGAACCGGGCGAGCGCCGGAAAGGCCAGCCGGGCCCGGCAGGTCCGCTGGACGATGTAGAAACTGGTCGCGATCAGCGCGGTGCCCCCGAAGGCGAAAATCACCGCTGAGGTGTGGAGCGGCCTGAGGCGCCCGAAGGTGGTATATTCAAACCCCAGGTTGAGCACCGGGAAGGCCAGCTGCAGCGCAATGAACAGCCCGACCAGAAACCCGACGCAGCCCCAGAAGGTGGTCAGGATCACCCCGGCCCGGATCAGACCGTCATCATAGCGCGACTGATCGGCCACCGGCATTCGTCCGGCTGCGGCAAGTTTGTAGTCGGTGCCGCGCAAGGCGATCACCAGACCGGCGAGCGCCGCCAGCGCGAAGATCGCCATGTGCACCGCAAAGCCCGTATCCTGGGCATTCGCGAACATGAACACGGCGAACAGCAGCGCGGCAAGCCACCAGCCAGCGCGAGCTACGAGAGATTCCATTGGCCCCTTCCCCTCAGAAATGGGTTGATAAGGATTCGCAAAAACACATCGATCCGCAGTCGCTTTCGGCCCGTCACTGCATTGCGGCATTGACCGGGATCAAATTGTAGCAGCGAACCGGAAGTTCACGGAATTCCGCCATAAATTGCGCGGGATCAATGTTTGCACCTGCAACATCGGCGCAAAGGCAGCCGCGACGCCGCAATAACCCTGGGCTGCAAGGGGCAGCCGCTGCGGCGCGATAATGAGGGAACTTATGAAGAAGCTGACGATCGCAGCGGCGCTTGCGGCCGCCACCATGCTTGCCACCCCGGCCCAGGCCGGCAATTCGGAAGGCAAGCTCGAGGTCAAGATCCTGGCCACTGGCGTGCTGCCCGACGGCAAGATCGACAAGATCAACTCGGTCGTTCCGTCCGTGGCTGCGGCGCTGGGTGCCTCGCCCGGTACCCAGGCCAACGACAACTGGGTCCCGACCCTGGCGGTCGAATACTACGCCACCCCCAATATCTCGGTCGAGACGATCTGCTGTTTCACCCAGCACACCGTGACCGGGACCGGTTCGATCGCCGGAGCCAACATTGCCAACCACGTGCTGATCCTGCCCGCCACCGTGACGGTCAAGGCGCACCTCGATGCCGGCGCGATCAAGCCCTATATCGGCGCAGGTCCGGCGATGTTCTTCTACTTCGACGAAAAGCCCGGCACGGTGCCGCAGGCGCTGGGTGCAACCAGCCTGAAGATGGACAACAAGCTGGGCTTTGCCCTGCAGGCCGGGGTCGATGTCCCGGTCAACGACAGCGGCATGGGCATCAGCCTTGATGCCAAGCGCTACTTCATGACGGCCACCACGCACTTCTATGCGGGAACCACCGAAGTGCTGTCGATCGACCATAAACTCGATCCCTGGGTTGTTTCGGGCGGCGTATACTTCCGGTTCTGAACTGAGCCAGGCGGGCTGGGCGTTGCGCTCAGCCCGCTTCGGCCAGCAAGGCCCCGCGATCGAGGATCTCGACTTCGCGGCGCGAGGGCAGGTCAATCACTCCATCGGCCTTCAATCGGGTAAACTGGCGGCTGACCGTCTCGATCGTCAGCCCCAGCACATCGGCGACCTGCTGGCGCGAGAACGGCAGGGCAAAGCGCCGCAGCGGCAAGTCAGGCGCGTCAACGCAGCCGGGCTGGACCAGCCGCTCCGACATTTCGAGCAGGAAAGTCGCGAGCTTTTCGCTGGCCGACTTGCGGCCAAGCAGCAGCATCCAGCGGCGGGTCCGGTCGAGTTCGGCGAGGGTGCGTTGCAGCAGCTTGTGCTCAAGCTGGGGATGCTCGCGGGCAAAGGCATCGAAATCGCGGCGCGCAAACACGCAAACCTTGGCTTCGGTCAGCGCGGTGACCCCGTGGCCCGAGGTCGAGCCGAACGGGCGACCGATAAAATCGGACGGATAGACCACGCCGACAATCTGTTCGCGGCCGTCTTCGGTTCCGGTGGATAGTTTGAGAACGCCTTCAACGACATTGGCAACGAGAACCGAATCCTCGCCTTCCCACATCAGCGATTCCCCGACCGCCAGCATCCGGCGCCGACCGATCGCATTCAGCGCCTTGAGTTCCTCGGAATCGAGCGAAGCACAGATGGCACGGTTGCGGACTACGCAGGTGTCGCAGGCAGTCATGCCATGGTCCTTGCGCCTGCCCATGGCGAAGTGCAAGTCAGATGATCGCGGCAACCCCCGCCAGCGAACCGCGCAGCCGCTCCAGCGCCTGGGCCTTCAATTGATGCACCCGCGGGACCGAAACCGCCAGCGTTTCCGCGATTTCGGACAGGTTCAGCTCCTCGACGAAGTACAGTTGCACAATCAATTGCAACCGTTCGGGCAAGTCGGCGATGGCGGTGATCACGCTTTCGCGCAATTCGGCGTCGACCAGCAGGCTGAAGGCATCGGGACGCTGGTCGGCAAAGGCCGAATCACTGTCGGAATAGACTTCGTCGAGCGATTCGACCCGGACCGGCTCGGCCGCGTGGCGCAGCGCGGCCAGTTCGGCTTCGTCGCAGCCCAGCGCCGCCGCCAGTTCGATGCTCGTCGCCTCGCGGCCCAGTTCGCCGCGCAGGGTGGTTTCCGCATCGCGCAGTTGCCGCCGCCGCTCGGCCCCGCCGCGCGTGCCCGGCAGGTGCCGCCGGATAAGATCGACCATCGCCCCGCGCACCCGCAGCTTGGCATAGGCGGCAAAGCCGTCCTCGCCCGGCCCGGCGTGGCGCTGTGCCGCTTCGGTCAGCGCGACCATCCCGGCCTGCATCAGGTCTTCCAGCTCGATCCCCTGGCGTCCGCCGCCGTGGACGTGCCAGGCAAGCCGGCGAACCATCGGCACGAAGCGGCGGATCCGCTCGGCATTGTCGCCGCGATAGGCGGTCTTGAGGCTGTTCTGATCGTGGATCATGCAAAGGCTCTCTCGGTTTCGGGGGCATGGGTGGCGGATGGCAGCGCAGGGGGTCGCGGCGCGGGGGCACCGATCACGGCGACAACTTCGATCGGCTGGGCAGCGGGCAGTTCGGCGATCGAGATCACCAGCACCGACGGCGCGCGCAGCTTGAGCAGGCCGGCCAGCGCTCGCCGCGCGCGCGGCTGGACCACCAGTGCCAGCGGCACCGCACCGACCCCGCGCTCGGCCACCAGTGCCGCGACATGTTCACCGATATTGCGCGCAAGGTCCGGCTCGATCACTGGCTGTCCGGTCACCGGATCGCTCAGCCCCTGGACAATTGCCCCTTCAAGCTGGGCATCGAGCGTCAGCACCGGCAGCCGCTCACCGGGGGCACAGATCCGCCCGACGATCATCCCGCCCAGCTCACCTCTGACCAGCTCGACCAGCCGTTCATGCTCGTGGCTCTGCTGCACCGCCTGGGTCAGCGCCGACAGGATCGGCAGCGGGTGGCCGATCGGCAATCCATCCTCGAGCAAGGCCCGGAACAACCGGGTCAGCACAGCGAGGCTCAGCGGCTGCGGGGTCAACGTATCGACCAGCCCGGACGAATGGTCCTTTACCGCGTCGAGGATCGCCTTCAGCTCGTCGGGCCCGAACAGTGCCTGCGGACGTTCGCCCAGCAACTGGTTGAGTTGGGTCGCCACGACGGTCGAGGCGTCGACCGTCAGATAGCCCTCGGCAATTGCCAGATCGCGCTGGGCCGGATCAATCCACAGCGCCGGGCAGCCAAAGCTGGGGTCGAGCGTGGGCTCGCCCGGTATCCGCGCGCCGTCGCGCACTTCCCCGGCATCGATGGCGAGGACCTTGTCGGCGCGCAGGTTGCCTCCGCCCAGCGGCACCCCGCCGAGCAGGATCCGGTAGTCGTTCGGGGCCAGATCGAGGCTGTCGCGGACCCGGAACTGCGGGACGACGAAGCCGAACAGCTGGCTCAATTGCTTGCGGACCCCGGTGATCCGCGCGACCAGCGGCGAACCACGGCGGTCATCGACCAGATGGACCAGCCCGTAACCGAGCTCGATCGTCACCAGCGTGTGGTCGGACACGTCCTCCAGCGCGATCCGGCCCGGATCGGGCGGCGGCGGCGCGGCGGCCAGCGGCGCGGGCCGCGCGGCGCGTTTGCTCAGGCCGTGCCACAGCCAGGCGGCCAGCCCCGCCGCGGGCAGGAAGATCGTCTGCGGCATCGCCGGGATCACCCCGATCGCGCCGAGAATGACCGCGACCGGCAGCCAGGTGCCCGGATTGCCGAGCTGGCCGCCGATCTGTCCGGCCAGATCGCGGTTGTCCGAAACCCGGGTGACGATCACGGCGGCGGCGATCGACAGCAGCAGGCCGGGCACTTGCGCCACCAGCGCATCGCCGACCGCCAGGGTGATGTATTTCTCCGCCGCTTCCCCGGCACTGAGGCCGTGGCTGATCATCCCCAGGCAGAACCCGGCCAGGATGTTGACCGCCAGGATCAGGAGCGCGGCGATCGCATCGCCCTTCACGAACTTGCTGGCACCGTCCATCGAACCATAGAAGTCAGCCTCGGTCGCCACTTCGCGGCGGCGGGCCTTGGCCTCGTCGGCGGTCAGCAGTCCGGCGGCGAGATCGGCGTCGATCGCCATCTGCTTGCCCGGCAAGGCATCGAGCGTGAACCGCGCCGACACCTCGGAGACGCGGCCCGCGCCCTTGGTCACCACCACCATGTTGATGATGACGAGGATCAGGAAGACGAAGATGCCGACCGCGAAATTGCCGCCGATCAGGAAGTGGCCGAACGATTCGATCACCGCACCGGCCGCGCCCGGGCCGGTGTGGCCTTCGAGCAGCACCACGCGGGTGGAGGCCACGTTCAGGCTCAGCCGCAGCAGCGTGGTGACCAGCAGCACCGCCGGGAAGGCGGCGAAGTCCAGCGGGCGCACCATCTGCGAGGCCACCATCATCACCATCAGCGCCATCGCGATGTTGAAGGTGAACAGCAGGTCCAGCACGAAGGGCGGCAGCGGCAGCACCATCATCGACAGCACCATCACGATGAACAGCGGCGCCATCAGCGCCTTGATGGCGGTCGCGTTCGGGCCCAGCCAGGCTTTCAGTTGCTGCAGCGGGTTCATTCAGCGCTTCCCTCGGTGGACGGCGTCGGCGGGACGAAATCGGGGTCGTTGTGCGGATCGAGTTCAGGCGGCACCGACAGCTCGGGCAGATCGGACGGCATGGCGCCGCGGCCGGTGCTCAGCTTCGCGAACAGGCAGGCATCGCTCTGCGCCTGGAATTCGGCGGTCCGCCAGCTGGCCGGGCGGGGGTTCAGTCCGGCCGCCGCGGGGCCGTCGCCGTACGACGTCATGGGCAAGGACGAGCTCATGGAGGAGCTTGACCTGCGCGACTTGCCGGTGCGCGGCAAGATGGCCGAGATGCGCGCCGCGCTGCGCGCGCGCGCGCGCG
>CALCQB010000342.1 GCA_937897535.1 uncultured Novosphingobium sp.
GGTGGTGGTGTTCTCCCACCAGGTGATCGAGCCGCTGGGCAGGCCGACGCCGGGCGGGCCGGAGATGGCGCTGAAGAAGTAGCCGGCCGGCACGACGACGTCGCCGAGCTGTCGCTCACCGACGGTCTGACCGAGCTGGGGAACCGGCGCCGCCTCGACCGTGCCCACGCGCTCACCGGTCACCTCACACTGAGTCGTATACAGATGATAGTTGGGGTCGGCATAGCCTGCGATAGAATCGGAGGCAATAGCGGGACCCTGTGTCTGGGTCGTCGTCTCAGGACGAGACTGGAACTTGAAGACCTGGGTGGAGCGGATCTGGGGCTTGGTGATTTCGGAAACGGCCGACATGAAATTGCGCTCGCCATTCTCATTCACGAAAAAGGTATCGGGGTGATACTTGCGAACCAGCTGAGAGTAACGGCTGCGCAAGTCGTGACGGGTGGCGTCGATCCCCAGCCCGAGCACATCGAGCGCGCGGCGTTCGTCCGGGGTGACTGCCCGGCCATCGTGGCGCTGGGCCGGTTGCCGCGCCCGTGCCCGCGCGCTGATTGCTTCGAGCGGATCGGCAAAATCGGCCCAGCGCGGCGCGGCGTCGATCCCGGCAGTGGGCGAAAAGGCGCGGGTCTGGCGGTCCCAGCCGTGGACCGGATGCTGGGCCCGGATGATGTCTTCGGCGCTCATCCCCTCGAACCAGTCATACCCGGCATTGAATTCGCGGACATGGTCGAGGCAGTACCAGCGGTAGTCCCCCGGCCCGTCAAAGCTCGATCCGCGCGGGCCGGGCGCGCGGAATTCCCCGACCTCGGGGCAGCCGGGGCGTTCGCAGCGCCGGTCACCCCGGCCGACCCGTCCATGGAATCGATCGTTCTTCACGGGTTCCACATGGCGATTGTTCGGCTAGAATGAAACCCATGACCACACCCCCCGACCCCAAAATCGCCCCCCGCCTGGCTGACGAAATCGAACGCCTGCTGACCGCTGCGTTCGCCCCGACCCGGTTGGCCGTGATCAACGACAGCGCCAGGCACAGCGGCCACAGCGGCGACGATGGCTCGGGGGAGAGCCACTTCACGGTCGAGATCGAAAGCGCGGCTTTCACCGGAGTTTCGCGGCTGGAACGCCAGCGCCGGGTCAATCGCGCGCTCGGCGACATTCCCGGCCAGCGGGTCCACGCACTGGCGGTCAAGGCCAGGGCACCGGGCGAATGAGCATCGTGTCGACCATCCAGCCGGTCACGCACAACCTTGGCGCATTCCAGGTCCGGCGGGTACTGCCTAGTCCGCGCCGGGTGATGGTCGGACCGTTCGTGTTCGTCGATGAGTTCGGTCCGGCAATCCTCCCGCCGGGCGTGGCGATGGACGTGCGGCCGCATCCGCATATCGGCATCGCCACGGTCACCTGGCTGCTCGAAGGCGCGATCGATCACCGTGACAGCCTGGGCACTTTCGCGACGATCCGCCCCGGCCAGGTCAACCTGATGACCGCCGGGCGCGGGATCGTTCATTCCGAGCGCGGGCTGCCGACCGAGCGCGACCGCGAGAAGCCGATCTACGGGATGCAGACCTGGCTCGCCCTGCCCGACGGCAGGGAAGAGATCGACCCGGCGTTCGAAGCTGTCACCGATCTGCCGCTGATCGAAGACGGTTGCGCCTCGGCACGGGTGATCATCGGTAGCCTGTGGGGCCGGACCGCGCCGACCACCCAGCATTCGCTGACGATCTATGCCGAGATCACACTTGCCCCGGGCGGCGCGATCCCGATCGATCCCGAGGCCGACGAGCGCGCGGTGATGTTGATCGGGGGCGAGGCCGGTCTCGATGGCCAGCCGCTCGGGCTTTACGAACTGGCCTTGCTTTCGCCCGGCCAATCGATGCGGCTGGCCAGCGCGAGCGGAGCGCGCGTCATGCTGCTCGGCGGCGCGCCGCTGGACAGCCCGCGCCATGTGTGGTGGAACTTCGTCTCGTCCAGCCGTGAGCGGATCAATCAGGCCAAGGACGATTGGCGCGAGGGACGTTTTGCCAAGGTTCCGGGGGACGAGGATGAATTCATCCCGATCCCGCAAGTACCGCTGACCAACAGCGACACAGGGAGAGAAGAATGAGCTTTGCAGGACAGGCCGCGTGGATCACCGGCGCGTCATCGGGGATCGGCGCGGCGCTGGCCCGGGCGCTGGCGAAACAGGGCGCGCGGCTGGTGCTGTCGGGCCGCAATGTCGCAGCCCTGGAAGCGGTCGCAGCGGATTGCGGCGAGGCGCTGGTCCTGCCGTTCGAAAGCACTGATCTCGCCGCGATTGCCCCGGCCACCGAGCGGGCCTGGGCCTGGTCGGGCGGGATCGATCTGCTGGTCAACAACGCCGGGATTTCGCAGCGCAGTCTGGCCCAGGATACGTCCTTTGAAGTCTATGAGCGGATCATCGGGGTCGATCTGCTCGCCCCGATCGCGCTGACCCAGGCGGTCTTGCCGCGGATGGTCGCGCGCGGCAGCGGGCGGATCGCGATGATCAGTTCGATCGCCGGCAAGGTCGGGGTGCCGATGCGGACCGCCTATTGCGCCGCCAAGTTCGGGCTCGCCGGTTATGGCGACGCGCTGCGCGCCGAGGTCGCGCATCTCGGCCTTCAGGTTCACAACATCTATCCCGGCTCGATCCGCACCAATGTCTCGCGCAACGCGCTCAACGCCGATGGCTCGGCCCGCGGCGTGTCCGACAAGGCGATCGACAACGGGATCGACCCCGATCTCGCGGTGGCGCAGATGATCGACCAGATGCTGGCCGGCCAGCGCGAGATCATCGTCGCCGAAGGGGTCGAGCAGCAAATGGGCGAGCTGCGCCGCACCCCCGATGCACTGCTCGATCAGGTCGGCGCGCTGATGGCCCGGGGCTATGCCGAGCGAATGAAGGCGGAGAGCTGAACCGATGAAACGCGTAAAACTCGGCAACGGGATCGAACTCGACGTCCAGGACGAAGGCCCGCGCGACGGCCCGGTGCTGATCTTCCTCCACGGCTTTCCCGACAGCCACCGGACCTGGCGCCACCAGATCGCGCATTTTTCAGGGCACTTTCGCTGCATCGCCCCCGATCAACGCGGCTATCGTGGGTCGTCCAAGCCAAAGGGCGTGGAGAATTACACTCCCGACAAAATGATCGGCGACATTTTCCTGCTGGCGACGGCACTCGACGTGAAGGACTTCACGATCGTCGGGCACGATTGGGGCGGCGCGATTGCCTGGGGCGTGGCGCTGCTGGGTCAGGCGACCGGGCGGGTGACCCGCGCGGTGATTGCCAATGCCCCGCACCCGGTGCTGTTTCCCAAGCTGCTCTACACCAACCCGGTGCAGCGGGCCGCCAGCCAGTATTTCCGGATTTTCCGCGATCCGGCCAGCGACGCGCTGGTCGAACAGTTCGGGCTTGGCGGGGTCCTGCTCAAGGCATTCGGCGAGATGCCCGAAAACCCCAAGATGGAACCCGAAGAGCGCGCTGCGCTGCTCGAGGACTGGCAGAACCGCGACGCTGCGATTGCCATGCTCAACTGGTATCGCGCCAGCCCGGTCGAGGTGCTCGACCTTGATCTGCCCTATGAACTGCCAGCGGGCTGGAAGCCGGTGCCGATCCCCAAGCTGACCATCCCGACGCTGGTGATCTGGGCGATGGATGACCTTGCCCTGCCGCCCGCCAACCTAGACGGGATGGACGAGCTGATCGATGATCTGACGGTGGCCCGGATCCCGGGTTCGGGTCACTTTGTGCAATGGGAAGCACCCGCGCTGGTCAATGCGGCGATGGACGAATTCCTTGGCCACACAAGCTGATCGGCCGCGCCCAGGGATCGGCGCGGCAATTGCCGCGGCCGAGGCCAAACAGCGCCGCTCGCTGCTGCGCAACCATGGCGGCGGCCACGCCCCGGTAACCAACCTCGAACTGTTCTTCGACCTGGTCTTCGTCTTCGCGATCACCCAGCTGTCGCACTACCTGATCGCCGAACTGACCCTGCTCGGCGCACTGCGAACTGCGGTGATGTTCGGCGCGGTCTGGTGGGCGTGGATGTGGACCACCTGGGCGACCAACTGGATCGACCCCGACAAGGGCGAGGTGCGGCTGCTGATCGGCGCGTTGATGCTGCTCAGCCTGGTCATGTCGGCGGCGATCCCGCACGGCTTTGGCGATGGCGCACTGCTGTTTGCCGCGTCCTATTGCGCGATCCAGATCGGCCGCAGCCTGTTCACGTCGTGGGCGATGGAGCGGGAGAACCCGGGCGCAGGCCGCAACATGCTGCGCGCCAGCGTGTGGTTTACCTGTGCGGCACCGCTGTGGCTGGGCGGTGCGCTGTCCGCCAACCCGGCGCTGCAACTGGGGCTGTGGGTGGCGGCGCTAGGGATCGAATATTCTGCCCCGCTGGTATTTCTCCATGTCCCCGGCATGGGCCGGTCGAGCGCGGCCGACTGGGTCATTTCGGGCAGTCACATGGCCGAGCGCTGCGCGCTGTTCCTGATCATCGCGCTGGGCGAAGGGCTGGTGATCATCGGTGCGACCTATTCGGCGGCCGAACCGCAGCCCTGGCTCGATGCGGCGATGTGGACCGCCTTCACCGGGTCGTTCGTGATGTGGTGGCTGTATTTCGATATGGGCGCGCGGCGCGGGGCTCGGCATATCGAGAGCCATGCCCTGCCCGGACTGGTCGCGCGCCAGGCCTTTACCTATTGGCACATCCCGATCGTCGCCGGGGTGATCGTGCTGGCCGTCGCGGACGAACTGGTCTTGGCCCATCCACACGAGCCGGTTCACCGCGAACTGCTGGCAATCGTCGTGATCGGCTTCGGTCTGTTCGTCGGCGGACTGGCTGGGTTCAAGCGGATCTCAAGCGGCAATCCGTGGTTTCCGGCAAGCCACGTCTATGGTCTGGGCCTGCTGGTTCCGATCGCGCTGTGGGGCTGGCTGGCCCATCCACCCGGTCTGGTATTCTATGGCGTTGTGATCGGCATCTTTGCGCTGATCGCGATCTGGGAATGGGGCAGCTTCCACGGCGGCTGGCTGGAGCGGATGGAGCGCCGCAACATGCGGCTCGGCAGGTTCCTGCGGCGCCGGACCGACGCCCGGCGCGAACGGCGTTTGGCAAAAGAGGCCGCCGCCAAGAAACGCTAGGAGCCCCTCCCCGGTGGGGAGGGGTTGGGGTGGGGGCTCGACGCCGATGTGGAACCCCCATCCCAACCCTTCCCCACCGGGGAAGGGCTTATCCTTTAAATCGTTCGCTCGGTCTTGCCCCAACCGATCCAGGCTCCGTGCGGGTGTGCGCGCGTAACGACTTCAGGCTCCTCGCCGCCCGGCCAATATCGCACCGTCATCTCGTGAATATGCAGCACCCGGTTCGCTTCGAGCGAAACCCAGGCCAGCGGCCGTTCCGGGGTTGCCCGCGCCCCGGCGGCTTCCATCGCCGCCGTGACCCGGGCCTGCTGGTCGGCGGGGACATATTGCCAGACGATCGAATGCATCAGCACCCGGGTGGTCCCGGCTTGTTGGGTCTTGGCCAGTTCGGCCTCGACGAAATCGGCGGCATTCATGTGGACCAGATCGGGCGCTGACTTGGTCGCCTCGACAATCGCCGCCGCCATCCGCTCGAACCGCACGGTGTGTTCGGGCCAGATATAGGCCCGCAGCCGCAGCGCTTTGGCCGGGTCAGTCAGATCGACCGGCGCAACATCGCAGCCCCTGGTCGAGATGATTTCGATTGGATAATCCGGCGGCGCGTCGCCCTGCCATTCCGGCTGGAACCGGATCGCTCCCGGTTCCGGACCGACCTGCACGCCGCCCAGATCATAGTGATAGCGACCCAGCATCAGGTTGATCCCGGCGCTCGACCCGATCTCGAGGCACTGGAACCGCGCAGGCAAGCCCTTGTCCACCAGCCACAACATCGCAGCGATGAAATTGGCCGAGCGCCCCGCCTCGTTGGTCTGCGGCGGGCCATCGAGCCAGGGCAGCAGTTCGGATTCGTGGCGGTGGATTGCGGCGGCGATGATACCGGTGTCGTCGATCCCGGCCCGATCCTCATAGATCGCGCTCAATGCGGGTTCATCGCCGTTGAGATGAAGCGAATGAATCCCGCCGGCAATCCGCAGCGGCAAGGCATCGGCCAGCGGCGCGCCTTGCCAATTGCGAATTCGCTCCAGCAACTCCCCGCCCTCGCCCCGTTCGAGCAGAACGCGCAGCGCCGCCACGACCCGCGCGGTCACACTTGCGCCCGAAGCGGTGCAATAGGCGACCTGGTTGTCGAACGCCGCAATGACAATCCCCGGCCCGGTCGCGTTGATATCGATGAACTGATAGTCCTTGGCCATCCGCAGCCTCCTTGCCCTTTCGCCCCCCGCACCGTAAGGGCGGCGCGCTATGCACCGTGCACTTACTTTCGCCGTACCCAAGGGCCGAATCCTCGACGAGGCGCTGCCGCTGATGGCGCGTGCCGGGGTGGTGCCCGAAGCGGGCTTTCACGACAAGAGCAATCGCGCGCTGTCTTTCGCCTGCGAAGACAGCGACATGGCGGTCATCCGGGTCCGCGCGTTCGATGTTGCGACCTTTGTCGCCCACGGCGCGGCGCAGCTCGGGATCGTCGGTTCCGATGTGGTCGAAGAGTTCGCCTATCCCGATCTTTACGCGCCGGTCGACCTCGACATCGGCCATTGCCGCCTGTCGGTGGCCGAGCCGGCCGGCCAGACCGGCACCACCGGCCACGTCAGCCATCTGCGGGTCGCCAGCAAGTACCCCAACCTGACCCGCCGCCATTTCGAGCGGCAGGGCGTCCAGGCCGAAGTAGTCAAGCTCAACGGAGCGATGGAACTGGCGCCGGGCCTCGGCCTCGCCAGCCGGATCGTCGATCTGGTCTCGAGCGGACAGACGCTGAAGGACAACGGCTTGGTCGAAACCAGCACGATCCTGCAGATCTCGGCCCGGCTGATCGTCAACCGCGCCGCGCTCAAGACCGACGAGCGGGTCGCCGCGCTGGTCGAGCGGTTCCGGGCGCTGGTTTCCGAAGCAAAGGCCGCCTGATGCTGCGGTTGAACACCCGCGATCCCGGCTTCGCGCAGGCGTTCAAGCGCCTCGTCGCCGACCGCCGCGAAAGCGGTGAGGATGTGGCCCGCGATGTCCAGGTGATCCTCAGCGACGTGAAGAACCGCGGCGATGCGGCGTTGGCCGACATGACTGCGCGCTGGGATGGGCACAACCTGTCGAGCGAGGCCGACTGGCAGTTCAGCGCCGAACAGTGCCGCGAGGCGTTCGACGCGCTCAAGCCCGATCTCCGCGCCGCGCTCGAACTCGCCGCCAAGCGGATCCGCGCGTTCCATGCCGCGCAGCGCCCAGCTGACCGCGACGAGACCGACAAGCACGGCGTTCGCATGGGTGCCCGGTGGAGCGCGGTCGATGCCGCCGGGCTCTACGTTCCGGGCGGCCGCGCGGCCTACCCTTCGTCGCTGCTGATGAACGCAATCCCGGCCAAGGTCGCCGGGGTCGAACGGCTGGTGGTGGTGACCCCGACTCCCAAGGGCCAGGTCAACCCGCTCGTGCTCGCCGCCGCGCACCTTGCCGGGGTCGACGAAGTCTGGCGGATCGGCGGAGCCCAGGCCGTCGCCGCGCTCGCCTATGGCACCGAACGGATCAAGCCGGTCGATGTCATCACCGGCCCTGGCAACGCCTGGGTCGCCGAAGCCAAGCGCCAGCTGTTTGGGGTGGTCGGGATCGACATGGTCGCAGGGCCCAGCGAGATTCTGCTGATCGCCGACGGCCAGAACGATCCCGAATGGACCGCCGCCGACCTGCTCAGCCAGGCCGAGCACGATCCCGCCGCCCAGTCGATCCTGATCACCGACGATCCGCTGTTTGCTGACACCGTGGCCGACCGGATCGGGGTCGAACTGGCGATGCTGCCGACCGCGCGGGTCGCGGCGGAGAGCTGGAACACCCACGGCACGATCATCGAAGTCGCCAGCCTGAGCGAGGCCCCGGCGCTCGCCAATGCGCTGGCCGCCGAACACGTCCAGATAGCCACCGACAACCCCGAAGCGCTGTTCCGGCAAATCCGCCATGCCGGTTCGGTCTTCCTCGGCCGGATGACCCCCGAAGCGGTCGGCGACTATGTCGCCGGTCCGAACCACGTCCTGCCCACCGGGCGCCGCGCGCGGTTCTCCTCTGGCCTTTCGGTGCTCGATTTCATGAAGCGGACCAGTTTCATCCAGCTTGACGAGGCAGCGCTGAAGGCGATCGGCCCGGCGGCGATCGAACTGGCCGATGCCGAAGGGCTGACCGCTCACGCGCGCTCGATCGAAGTAAGGTTAGGGATATGAAAGCCAGTTCCAAAGCCCGCTCGGCTGCGCGGCTCGCCGCCGTGCAGGCGCTGTATCAGTTCGACATGGAGGGCACCCGGCTCACCCAGTTGCTCGACGAGTTTCACCGCCACCGGCTGGGTGCTGAGATCGAGGGAGACCAGTACGCCCAGGCCGAAGTCGCGTTCTTCGACGACGTGGTCCAGGGCGTCGTCGCCCGCCGCGACGAGGTCGACGAACTGCTGTCGGGCAAGCTCGCCGAGGGCTGGCGGATCGAACGGCTCGACAAGACCATGCTCCAGATCCTGCGCGCCGGGGCCTGGGAACTCCTCGCCCGCGCCGACGTGCCGGTGGCCTCGGCAATCAGCGAATACGTCGACGTCGCCCACGCCTTCTTCGAGGCCCGCGAGGCGAAGTTCGTCAACGGCGTGCTCGACGCCGTGGCCAAGGTGGCGCGCGCCTGAGCCGCGAAGCCGCCTTCATCGACGCCCTGCGGGCAATTGCCACGCATCCCGCCGCGCGCGGACTGGCCGATGATTGCGCGGTGTTGGAGGTCGGCGGCGAGGCGCTCATCCTGACTCACGATACCATGGTCGAGGACGTGCATTTCCTGCCGGGACAGGACCCGGCCGATCTGGCCTGGAAACTGGTCGCAACCAACCTGTCCGATCTTGCCGCCAAAGGGGCCAGGCCGCTCGGCGTGCTGCTGTCCTACCAGCTTGGCGAAGGTGATGCGGCCTTCGCCGCCGGACTGGGTGAGGCGCTGGAACACTATGGCGCGGCGCTGCTGGGCGGCGACACGGTTTCCGCGAGCGGGCCGCAGAACTTGGGGCTGACCGCGATCGGGCTGGCCACGCACCGCCCGGTCCCTGCGCGCGCCGGGGCCAGGGCCGGCGACGAATTGTGGATCACCGGTCCGGTCGGCGCGGCGATGCTGGGGCTGGAAGCGCTCAAAGCAGGCGCCGGAGATTCCGCCGCTTATCGCCGTCCAGTCGCCTTGCTGGCTGAGGGGCAGGCCCTCGCCCCGCTGGTCAGTGCGATGATGGACGTTTCCGACGGCTTGCTGCTCGATGCCCGGCGGATGGCAGAGGCGTCGAAAGTAACCTGTGAAATCGACCGAATGGCCATACCGCTCGCCGCGCCAGAAGCGCGCCGCGACGAGGCGCTGCGCTGGGGCGAAGACTATCAGTTGCTGTTCACCGTCCCCGCCGGAACCGCGCTTCCGGTTGCCGCATTCCGGATCGGCACTGTCACCGCGCGCGGCGATCATCCGCTGCTGCTTGACGGTTCCCCGGCCACCGGCAAGCTGGGCTACGAACACGGCTGAATCCCTTGGCATAAGCCGCTTTCAAGCGTTGCATTGATGCGAATCCTCCCTATAGCTCTCGCCCGGTTGCCCCGCGGACTGGCGGGGCCCGGGTTTTGGGAAACAATCAGAGGGGGGAGCGTCCCGTGAATCTCGTCACGATCTCAATCATTTTGGGACTGGTCGCCGTGCTCTACGGCGCGTTCACCAGCCGCCAGGTGCTCAGCGCATCGGCCGGCAATGAAAAGATGCAGGAAATTGCTGCGGCGATCCAGGAAGGCGCGCAAGCCTACCTCGGACGGCAGTACCGCACGATCGCCATGGTTGGCGTGGTCGTTGCAGTGCTGGTCGGCTATTTCCTCGGACCGATCTCGGCGGCGGGCTTCCTGCTTGGCGCAGTGCTGTCGGGCGCGACCGGGTTTATCGGGATGAACATCTCGGTCCGCTCGAACGTCCGCACCGCCGCAGCGGCGCAAGTCGGCCTGCAAGAGGGCCTGACCCTGGCATTCCGCGCTGGCGCCATCACCGGCATGCTGGTGGCGGGCCTGGCGCTCCTCGCGATCGCGGGCTTCTTCTGGTACCTGACCGGCCCGGCTGGCCACACCGTTGGCGGCGATGACCGCACCGTGGTCGATGGCCTCGTCGCCCTCGCCTTCGGCGCTTCGCTGATCTCGATCTTTGCCCGTCTCGGCGGCGGGATCTTCACCAAGGCCGCCGACGTCGGTGCCGATCTGGTCGGCAAGGTCGAAGCCGGGATCCCCGAAGACGATCCACGCAACCCGGCCGTGATCGCCGACAACGTCGGTGACAACGTCGGCGACTGCGCCGGCATGGCGGCTGACCTGTTCGAAACCTATGTCGTCACCATCGGTGCGACCATGGTGCTGACCGCGCTGCTGCTCAAGGGCGCAGACAACCTGATGGCCTTGATGAGCCTGCCGCTGCTGATCGGCGGCGTCTGCATCATCACCTCGATCATCGGCACCTATTTCGTCCGTCTCGGCGGCGGCAAGAACATCATGGGCGCCATGTACAAGGGCTTCCTGGTTACCGCCGTGCTCTCGATCCCGGCGATCTGGTGGGCGATCTCCTATGCGCTGGGCGACATGGAAACCGCGATTGCCGGACAGGCCTATACCGGCCGCACGCTGTTCTATTGCGGACTGCTCGGTCTGGTCATCACCGGGCTGATCATCTGGATCACCGAATACTACACCGGCACCAACTATCGCCCGGTCCGCTCGATCGCCAAGGCTTCGGAAACCGGCCACGGCACCAACGTCATCCAGGGTCTGGCGATCTCGCTTGAATCGACTGCCCTGCCGACCCTGGTGATCGTCACCGGCATCATCATCGCGTTCAAGCTGGCTGGCCTGATGGGCATTGCCTATGCGGCAACCGCGATGCTGGCGCTGGCCGGGATGGTCGTGGCGCTCGACGCCTATGGCCCCGTCACCGACAATGCCGGCGGCATCGCCGAAATGGCCGGTCTCGACGATTCGGTCCGTGAAAAGACCGATGCGCTCGACGCTGTGGGCAACACCACCAAGGCCGTGACCAAGGGCTATGCGATCGGATCGGCCGGCCTCGCCGCGCTGGTGCTGTTCGCGGCCTATACCAACGACCTCAAGGAGTTCTTCCCGGACCTTGACGTCAACTTCAGCCTCGAAAATCCCTATGTCATCGTCGGGCTGCTACTCGGCGCGCTGCTCCCGTACCTGTTCGGTGCGATGGGCATGACGGCGGTGGGCCGTGCTGCTGGGGAAGTGGTCAAGGACGTGCGCGAGCAGTTCAAGAACAACCCCGGCATCATGACCTACGAATCCAAGCCCGACTACGCCCGCACGGTCGATCTGGTGACCAAGGCGGCGATCAAGGAAATGATCATCCCGTCGCTGCTGCCTGTGGCCGCACCGATCGTGGTGTATTTCGTGATCGAAGCGGTGGCCGGACCGGCCAACGGCTTTGCCGCACTTGGCGCGCTGTTGCTCGGCGTGATCGTTGGCGGTCTGTTCGTCGCGATCTCGATGACCTCGGGCGGCGGTGCCTGGGATAACGCCAAGAAGTACATCGAAGACGGCAACCACGGCGGCAAGGGCAGCGATGCCCACAAGGCTGCGGTGACCGGCGATACCGTGGGTGATCCCTACAAGGATACCGCGGGTCCGGCCGTCAACCCGATGATCAAGATCACCAACATCGTGGCGCTGCTGCTGCTCGCTGCACTGGCCGCCGGTCACTGAGACCAGCCGCAAGGTGAAACGAAACCCCGCCCGGAGCGATCCGGGCGGGGTTTTCGTATGGGCTGCTCAGGGTGACCGGCTCATTAGCCATTCCTTGGCACTTCAAAGCTATACCGCCTGCGAGTGCGAGGGTTGGTTTTGGCAAGCAGGGCTGAACAGGGCGGAGCAAAGACAGCGGAGCCGGGCGAGCCCAGCGCCGCGTTGCCGCTTGTCGCCTGCGCCAGGGCCGTGGCCTGGCAAGGCATGGACAGCCCCGCAGCGCGGCTCGCCTGGGATGCGCTGGCGCTCTGCGCGGCTGAGCCCAATCCGTTCCACGAAAGCTGGTACCTGCTCCCGGCGCTGCGCGCGCGCGATCCGCAGGGCACGGTCTCGATCCTGCGGGTCGAGGCTGACGGCGACCTGATCGGACTGCTGCCGGTCCGCAGCGAACGGCGCTACTACGGCCGCCCGATCCCGCAACTGTGCGGCTGGATCCATGGCAATTGCTTCCTCGGCGCGCCCCTGGTCGCGGCGGGGTTGGAGAAGCCGTTCTGGCGAGCGCTGCTGGGCTGGGCCGACCGGCAAGGCGGTGCCGGTCTGTTCCTGCACGAACGCGCGGCGGCGGCTGGCGATGCATGGCTGGCGCGGCAATGTGCGGGGCTCGCTTATGCCGCACAAAAGCGCTGGCTGCCCGCTGCGACCATTTTCGAACAGGCCGCACGCGAAGCCGAGAA
>CALCQB010000343.1 GCA_937897535.1 uncultured Novosphingobium sp.
CGCGGCTGTCGACGCGGATCGCCGAGCCCAGGGCGTCCATGACGTCGACGCTTTCGGTCTTCTTCAGCTCCCAGGGCCGCGCGTTGAACGCGTAGGGCTTGGAGGTCAGAGCGCCGACCGGGCACAGATCGATGATGTTTGCGGAGAGTTCCGACGCCACGGCCTTGTCGAGATAGGTCGTGATTTCAACGTCTTCGCCGCGAGAGATCAGACCGATTTCCGGCGAGCCGGCGACCTCGGTGATGAAGCGGACGCAGCGCGTGCACTGGATGCAGCGGTTCATCGAGGTCTTGACCAGCGGGCCCAGATACTTGTTCTCGACGGCGCGCTTGTTCTCGTGGAAGCGGTTCTTGTCGATGCCATAGACCATGGCCTGGTCCTGCAGGTCGCATTCGCCGCCCTGGTCGCAGATCGGGCAATCGAGCGGGTGGTTGATCAGGAGGAACTCCATCACCCCTTCGCGCGCGGTCTTGACCATCGCGCTGTCGGTGCGGATTTCCTGACCCTCGGCGGCCGGCAGCGCGCACGACGCCTGCGGCTTGGGCGGCCCGGGCTTCACTTCGACCAGGCACATCCGGCAATTGCCGGCGATCGACAGCCGCTCATGATAGCAGAACCGGGGGATTTCCTTGCCCGCCAGCTCGCAAGCCTGCAGCACGGTCGCGCCCTGCGGAACTTCGATTTCGGTGCCGTCGACGGTGACTTTAGGCATCAGTTGGCTCCTTCGGCGGCCGTGGCGGGCGCGTCGAACGTGCGGTGATAGAGCCCTTCGGCCAGCGCGGTGCGCAGGCCGAGGCGGTTGGCGTTGAGCTTGTAACCGGTCGCCAGGCAGGCCCCGAGCGAGGGAGCAATCGCGGCGACCGCGGACTTCTCGGCCTTGGTCCCGATCCCGGTCCTGAGCAGTGCGATAACCCCAGCGGGGTTGGTATCCGCGACGCAGGCGGCCATCTCGTCAATCGGGCGGGCCCGGCCGGTCATCTCATACCAATCACGCAGGTAGACCCGCTGCGCTGGCAAGGCCGCAAGCTGCTCGGCGCGGCCGAGATCCTTTTCGACAAAGGCCTCGGCCACGAACCCGCGCAGGGTGCCACGGTCGCTGCCAAACGAGATTACAGAGGCATCCTGCGAGACGTAGGCGTCCAGCGAGCAGCGCTGCACGTCCGACAACGAGTCCAGGCTCTTCTGGTAGGTCTGCTCGCTGCGGGTATCGATCAGCGTGCGCAGCTTGGTCTCGCGCCGGGCAACCGCGCATTCGATGAACCGCAGCATCGCCGCGTCGCGCGCCGAGGTATCGGCGTTGGTCGTCACGCGGGTGGCCGGATCGAGCCTTGACCCGGTCTTGGTCCCTTCGCTGAGGTTGTCGGTGCCCTGGGCTCCGGCCAGCAAGGCGATGGCGATGGCAAGAGCATTCATTCCGCAGCCTCCCGCACGTTCTCGGCGATCCGGCGTTCCATTTCGGGCCGAAAATGGCGGATCAGGCCCTGGATCGGCCAGGCGGCCGCATCACCCAGCGCGCAGATCGTGTGGCCTTCGACCTGCTTGGTCACGTTCCACAGCATGTCGATCTCCTCGACCTCGGCATCGCCGGTGCGCAGGCGCTCCATCACGCGGTACATCCACCCGGTGCCTTCGCGGCACGGGGTGCACTGGCCGCAGCTCTCGTGCATGTAGAAATGGCTCAATCTGCTGATTGCGCGGACAATGTCGGTCGACTTGTCCATCACGATCACCGCTGCCGTGCCAAGACCCGATCCGGCCTCCTTGCAGCCGTCGAAGTCCATCGGCATGTCCGGGCACATCGATCCGGGGACCAGCGGCACCGAGGAGCCGCCGGGGATCACCGCGAGCAGGTTGTCCCACCCGCCGCGAATGCCGCCGCAGTGCTTTTCGATCAGTTCGCGGAACGGGATGCTCATCGCTTCCTCGACCACGCAGGGCTTTTCGACGTGCCCGCTGATCTGGAACAGCTTGGTGCCCTTGTTGTTGTCACGCCCGAACGAGCTGAACCACGAAGCGCCGCGCCGCAGGATCGTGGGGGCGACCGCGATCGATTCGACGTTGTTGACGGTTGTCGGGCAGCCATAGAGCCCCGCGCCGGCCGGAAACGGCGGCTTCAGGCGCGGCTGGCCCTTCTTGCCCTCGAGGCTTTCGATCATCGCGGTTTCTTCGCCGCAGATATAGGCGCCCGCGCCGCGGTGGACGAAGACGTCGAAATCGTAGCCCGATTTGCAGGCGTTCTTGCCGATCAGCCCGGCGTCGTAGGCTTCCTGCACGGCGGCGAACAGCGTCTCGGCCTCGCGGATGTATTCGCCGCGGATGTAGATATAGGCGGCGCGCGCGCCCATCGCGAAGCCGGCGACCAGCGCGCCTTCGATCAGCTTGTGCGGATCGTGGCGGATGATCTCGCGGTCCTTGCACGAACCCGGTTCGGATTCGTCGGCGTTGATCACCAGAAAGCTCGGCCGCGCCGGGTTCGGCTCCTTGGGCATGAACGACCACTTTAGCCCGGTCGGGAACCCGGCCCCGCCACGACCACGCAGGCCGGAGGCCTTGATCTCCTCGATGATCGCGTCCTTGCCGCGGGCGAGCAGCGCCTTGGTATCGTCCCAGTCGCCGCGCTTGCGCGCAGCCGATAGCGTCCACGGCTGATAGCCGTAGAGGTTGGTGAAGATGCGGTCCTTGTCCTGAAGACTCACAGCACACCCCCACTCAACAAAAACTCGTCACCCTGAACTTGTTTCAGGGCCCATTGCGCCGGATGCCCGGCAGGTGCGTGAAAAGAGCCGACGGCACGGTCAGCTTTGTCCCGAAGCCACCGGGCGGAAACCACGATGGGTCCTGAAACACGTTCAGGATGACGGGAGTTGGTGGGAGCGAAGTATCGCATCACCAGTCCCCCCGGTAATCGTGGTTTTCGCCCACCATCGCGGTCAGCGTGGTCGGCCCGCCGAGCGGTTCGACCGTGTGGCGGCCCGGTTCCTGCGTACCGGTCTTGGGCGTCTGGCCAGCGGCCAGTGCGTCGAGCACCGCATCGACGCGGTCGGCGGTCAGGTCTTCGTAGTTGTCGTCGTTGATCTGGACCATCGGCGCGGAGGCGCAGTTGCCCATGCATTCGACCTCGGTCAGGGTCCACAGCCCGTCATCGGTGGTGTGGCCCTTGCTCATCCCGCGCTTCTTGCAGGCGGCGATGATATCGTCCGAGCCGCGCAGCATGCACGGGGTAGTGCCGCAGACCTGGACGTGGAACCGGCCCACGGGCACCAGATTGTACATGGTGTAGAAGGTCGCGACCTCGACCACGCGGATCACCGGCATATCAAGCTCGTGCGCAATGAATTCCATCACCGGGATCGGTAGCCAGCCTTGGGTATTGGTTTCGGCTCCGACCTGGCGCTGGGCCAGATCGAGCAGCGGCATCACCGCCGAGCGTTGCCGCCCGGCCGGATAGCGCGCGACCACTTCCTTGGCCTTGGCCGCGTTGTCCTTGGTCCAGGCGAAACTGCCCCACCGCGCACGCAGTTCGGGGCTATCGGGTTCGAGATGCCGGTCAGCCATTCTGCATTTTCCCGCGTGACACTATTGCGAACATGATCCCCGAAATGACCACGGCAACCAATGAGTAGCCAAGCACGGTCCGAGGAGGAGCGAATTCCAAGCAGGCTATGGAAGCTGCCATCGCGCCCATGCTCATAAACACCCAGTTCCGCAGGGCTTCCCTCATCGCACGAACTCCACGCGAGAGCATTTCTCGCCCTCGAACGAATAGATGGACATGACTTCGAACGGTTCGGACGCTGCCGAGCGCCAGACCTTTTCGTGCAGCACCGCATAGTCGCCCAGCTGATAGCCGGTGACGATCTCGGCGCGGTTTTCGGGAAATTCCGCGAACATGGCCTTGAGGCCAGCGCGGGTGCCTTCCTTGCCTTCGCGGACGACGGCACCGCGATAGCTCGCTTCGCAGGCATCGTCGGTCATCAGCGCGACATAGGCATCGGCATCCTGCGCGTTGTAATGCGCGATCATCTGCTCGGCGATGGCGAGACGGTCAGGCATCCGCTTTGCTCCGCTGAATTCGCAAGCGGGACCAACCATCGAATAATGCAACAATGGCCATAGCAGCCAATGGCGCTGTGCTCAAAACAGCGAGCCAGTTCAGGTCGACATCAAAGCCACGCCAATGGTGATAAAGAACCATAAATGTGAAGCTAAAGCAGTAAAGCATTACTGCCGTTTTTGCTGTTTGCTTCCACTTCACCGGTCGCACTCCCCGCCGATCATGTTCACCGAGCCGAACGTCGGCACGATGTCGGCGAGCTGGTGGCCGACGACCGCTGGCTGCAGGGGCAGACCGAGCGCCTGCGCAGCATCCTCGCCGCGCCGCTGGAAATCAAGACCATACGCGAGGCCGAGCGCGGCTTTCGCGAGGTGGTGTTCAA
>CALCQB010000344.1 GCA_937897535.1 uncultured Novosphingobium sp.
TCTACACAGGCGAAGACACTCTTTCCCTACACGACGCTCTTCCGATCTAACTACATCATCCCGCATGAAGCGAGTTTCTTCGAGCGCTATGACGATTTCGCCGAATCCGCGCTGCCTGACAGCGACCCGGTGCTGAGCGCCAAGCGTCGCTATCTCGATGCGGGCGGCATGGTGATCCAGCGAATGCACGGCCATGCTCACAGCCGCCCCGGCGATGCGATCATGACCGGGTTGATCCGCCGGCTTGGCTGGGAGCCATACCGCGCGGCCGACAAGCCGGGCATGCCGTGGGTGACGCTGCCCCCGGCACCCGCGCTCGAGATCGGCCGCCACATCAAGTCCAGCCTGGGGCGGCGGACCATGCGGATGCTGGGCGATCCGGCGCGGCGGATCAGCACGATCTCGATCTCGGCCGGGATGCCGGGCGAGAATGCCCAGATCCAGCAGCTCGAATCCGGCGCGGACGCGGTGCTGCTGGGCGAAGTGCGCGAACCCGAAGTGCTGGGCTATGCCCAGGATATGGCGGCCAGCCGGGGCGTAACGGTCTATCTGGCCGGGCACACCGGCGAGGATCCGGGCATGGGCGTGCTGGCCGAATGGCTGCAGACGGTGTTCCCGGCGCTGCCGGTCCGGTGGCTGGAAAGCCCTGATCCCTATACCAACCCGGCCCAGGGAGGCGGCGATGCGCGGTAACGACCTGTTCGATCTGATCCGGCGCGGGCTGGGACCAGAGGCCAATGCCCATCGCGGGATCGATGCCCCGGCCCGGCGCGACACTGCGATCGCCGGCGGCTCGTACCGCGCGCCTGGTACGCTGGTCGATGGCTTTCGCGCGGGCGATGGCGATGCCGAACTGCGCGGCGTGGTGGTTACGGCCCGTGCCTCGACCGCCGTGCTGAAACGCGCGGCCGAGCTCGGCGCCAACCTCGTGATCAGCCGCCAGGCATTCCTCGGCGACAGCCAGGATCGCCCGGTCGGCAAGCCCGAGCCGGCGCTCGCCGAAAAGCTCGCCCTGATCGAAGCCCGCGGCCTGGCGGTTTTGCGCCTGCAGGACCCGCGCACCGGCCCGGCCGGACGGGCGATCACCGAAGCTTTGCCGCGCGCGATCGGGTTAAAGGCGCCGCTCGCCAGTCTGAACCCGGCGCTTGGCGTGGTCTACCGGACCGCACCGACCACGGTCGGGGAACTGGTTCGGCGATTAAAAGTCGCAACCGGCAGCAACGCAGTGCGGTTGATCGGTGATCCCGCCATGGCGGTGCGCGGGCTGGCGTTGGCAACCGAAACCAATCGGCCCAATGCGCTCAATCCGCTGTTGGCGCGGCCGGATGTCAACTTGCTGGTCGCTGGCGAGGTCCACGAAACCGAAACCGCGGCCTACGTGCTCGATGCGATCGCCCTGGGCCAGCCCAAGGCGCTGCTATTGGCTGGGTCGATCGCGCTGGAGGAACCGGCCGCGCGCGATCTCGCGGCCTGGCTCAAGCCGCAGGTCCGGGTCCCGGTAACCTATCTGCCGAGCGAACTCGCCCTGATCGAAGTGCTTTGAGCCGGACCGCGCTTGACGCTAGGCTGGCCCAGAAGGAGAGAATGACACCATGAACCGCCTCGCTCGGGCCGGCCTTGCCGTAGCCGCCGCCCTGACTGCCGCCAACGGCCCTGCCGCCCCGGCCCCGACGCTGGAATATGCCTTCACCGTCAAGGCGACCCTGCTCCCGCCGGTCGAACAGGGCACGGTCGATGGCGGGCGCAAGCGGTTCATCGCGATCACCGGCGGGACCGTGGCCGGACCGCTGCTGGACGGAACCGTCTTGCCTGGCGGGGGTGATTGGCAGACGATCCTGCCGGGCGGGCTGACCAAGGTCGAGGCGCGCTATTTCCTCAAGGCCACCGACGGCACGGTGATCGAGGTGACCAACCCCGGGGTCCGGACCGGCTCGGCCGAAGTGGTCGAGCGGCTGGCCAGGGGTGAGGATGTCGATCCCTCGGCCTACTATTTCCGCACCACCCCGCGCTTCGACGTGGCCCCCGGCAAGCACGAATGGCTGCGCCGCCACGTCTTTGTCGCGCGCGGCATTCGCCGGCCGGACCATGTCGAGATCGACTTCTACGTGGTGCGTTGAGCCGCGCCCGCCTTTGCGGTTTCGTTTGTTCGGCGTTTGCGAAAGTGATATTTGCAGAGCTCCGGGCCACATCCGGTGGGGAACGTCAACCGATGCAGCCGCAGCCCTGTTCCAAGCCGTTCGCCGCGCTCTTGCTCGCGGTTGCCGCGCTCGCCGCACCGCTGCCCGCTGCCGCCCAGTCGCTCGACGAACTCGACGGGCTGGTCCAAGCCAGTGCCAAACCCGCCGACGGGTTGAAACTGGCGCGCAGCCAGGCCGATGCCGGGGCGCTGCTCGATGCACTGGCCACGCTTGAGCGGGTGCTGGCGGTCGATCCCAAGCACAAGCAGGCCCGGCTGCTCCACGCCAGCCTCTTGTGCCGGGTTGACGATGGACCCGGCGCGGCCTTCGAATTCGGCCGGCTCAAGTCCGGCAGTTACAAGAAGGCCGAATGGGCCGCCGCGAACGCGCCGTGCAACAAGCCCGGAGCCAGCCAATGATCCGCCTGTCGCGTCCGGCGCTTGCAATCGCTGCGGCTGTGGCGCTGGCCACTGGCGGTTATGCCTATGCGCAGAGCGCGGCGGTGGGGATTGCGGCTTCGGTGATCAAGGACGTCAAGCTGAGCAATGCGCAGGCACCCAAGGCCAGGCCGGTCACCGTGAAACAACGGATCGCGCTGGGCGACTTGATCCAGACCGGCAAGGCCAGCCAGCTGCAGATTCTCCTGCTCGACAGGTCCTCGTTCTCGATCGGGGCCAATGCCAGCCTCAGGATTGATCGCTTCGTCTACGATCCGGCGCGCGGGCGCAATACTGGCGCGACCGTGACCAAGGGCGCCTTCCGGTTCATGTCGGGCCGGCCCAACCGCGGCAACAGCGGGTCGATCTCCTCGCCGGTCGCCACGATCGGAATTCGCGGGACGATCATCGAAGGCGTGGTTGGCGAAGGCGCGCGCGAAATTGCCAAGGGTGAGGACAAGCCGGTCAAGAACGCCAAGGCCGACAAGCAGGACGCCACGCTGGTGGTGCTGCGCGGACCGGGCCGGCTGACCGAGCCGGGGGCCGAGATTGGTGCAGCCTCGGTAACCTCGGGCGGCGTCACGGTTGAACTGACCGAGCCGATGCAGGCCGCTTTCGTGCCCCGAGCCGGTGCGGCCCCGATCCTGTTCCGGCTGTCCACCCCCGGCCTTGCCAAGCTGCAGGATCAGGTTTTCCCCCGGCAGGCCCAGGGCAGCGGGGCGAGCAAGGCGCTGATCGGCGGATTGCTGGGAATCCTGCCGGGGGTCATCGGTGGCGGCGGCAATGGCGGTAGCGGACAGCCTGCGGGCAATCAATCGCCCAACGATCCGGCCGGACAGCCCGGCAAGCCCTGAACCGCGCTATTTGCTTTGCGCGGCAAAGACCCCGTCCCAGTCGGCCGGGGGCGGATTGGCGGACAGCGCGGCGATCCGCTCGTTGTATAGCGCCAACAACGCCGTCAGCCCGAACCGCTCGGCTGGCTCGGCGAGCGCCACAAGCAGCCGTGATGCCTCGCTCCAGTCGCGCGCGCGATAGGCCGCAAGCATGGCGCCACCCCCCTGATGAAGCGCGACGAATTCGGGCCTGGCGGCCAGGGACTCATCGCCCAGCAGCGCGAACACCGTTTCCGGCGCATCGCGCCCGACCACCCGCACCCGATCAAGCTCGAGGACCGCAAAATCGGGCAGGCGATCGCTGAGCGCGCTGCCGATGACGATCGAAACCCCGTAGAGCTTCGACAGTCCCTCCAGCCGCGAGGTCAGGTTCACGGTATCGCCGATCAGCGAATAGGACAGCCGTTGGGCCGAGCCCATGTTGCCGACGCAGCACAATCCGCAATTGAGCCCGATCCCGATCCTGACCGGACCCGGCCAGGTGATCGCCGGATCGCGCCCGGTGCCGGCATTGAGCGCGTCGAGCTTGTCCATCATCTCCAGCGCGGCGCGGGCAGCGTTGCGGTGCTGGTCGGGATCGTCGAGCGGGGCATTCCAGAACGCCAGAACCGCATCGCCGATGAACTTGTCGATCGTCGCCTTGCGCGCCAGCAGCACGTCGCACAGCGGGGTCAGCAGCGCGATCAGGAAGCCGATCGGCTGGATCGCGCCCAGAATGTGGATCGGCTCGCGGTCGCACAATGTGATGTCGATCGATTCGTCAGGCATCCTGGACTAACGGCCGAACCCGCCCAATGGTTCAAGGACCGACATCGTTCGAACCGCCCGCGCGCAAGCCATGAGCTTGGCCCCGCCCGGGACGCGCGGGGTCGACGCACCGTCCCTTGCCCGGTATCAATGGCCGCCGGGCGGCATCCATCGCGCCCGCACGAGC
>CALCQB010000345.1 GCA_937897535.1 uncultured Novosphingobium sp.
CGGCTTCGAGGTTGAGCGCCATGCCCTTCACCCCGTTCGAGAACTCGACCATTTCACCGGCCTGGACATTGTCCAGCCCGTGAATGCGGGCGATCCCGTCACCGACCGACAGCACCGAGCCGACTTCCGAGACCTGGGCGGCGGTGCCGAAGCTGGCGATCTGGTCCTTGATGACCTTCGAGATTTCAGCGGCGCGGATATCCATCATTCAGCCTTTCATCGCGTTAGCGAGAGTGTTCAAACGGGTGCGGATCGAGCTGTCGATCTGGGTCGAGCCGATCTTGACGACGAGGCCGCCGAGGATCGCAGGATCGACGGAGGCGGAAAGGGTAACGTCCTGGCCTTCGCGGGCCTTGAGCTTGGCAGCCAGCGCTTTCAGCTGGGCATCGCTCAGCGGGTGCGCGCTGGTGACTTCGGCCTTGACCTCGCCGCGGGCAGCGGCGGCGATCGTGGCGAAGGCGCGGACGGCGTCGGGCAGCACCGCGAGGCGGCCATTGCCGGCCAGCACGCCGAGGAACTGCTTGGTCAGCGGCGAGAGCTTGAGCACGGCGGCGACCGCGTCGATCGCCTTGCCCCCGGCTTCGCGCCCGACCTGCGGATTGCGAATCAGTGCGGCCAGATCGGTCGATTCCGCCAGCGCGGCGCCAATCGCAGTCAGATCGGCTTCGACTGCGGCAACAGTCTTGTTCTCAGCCGCCAGTTCATAAAGCGCAGAGGCGTAACGCCCCTGCAAACTGGCCGAAATGCCGCCGGAATTCTCCACGCGTTCAAGTTCCTTGCATCGGGTGCAGTGACAGGGCGGACAGCCGCGATAAACGCACCGCCACCCCCTAGACGGGGGCGCGCATAGCCATGATTGTGCTGCGATGCAAGGTGGCTGGTCTGGACTTTTGCATTCGTCATTGCGAGCGTAGCGAAGCAATCCAGAGTCGCGTAAGCCGCCCTGGATTGCCGCGCGCCCTTCGGTCGCTCGCAATGACGAAGCTTTTTGGGGGATCAGATGGGCGAATGGGTCAGCCTGACTATGGCCGATGGTCACGCCATGCCGTGCTGGCATGAGCTGCCGAAGGGCGAGCGGCGGGGCGGGTTGGTGCTGGTCCAGGAAATCTTCGGGGTGACTGAACATATCCGCGAGCTGTGCGCGGAATATGCCGAGGAAGGCTATGAAGTGATCAGCCCGCAGCTGTTCGACCGTCAGCAGCCGGGCTGCGAGCTTGGTTATTCCGGCGCGGACTGGGAACGCGCGGTGCAGATCGCGCGCGGCGAGCACGACTGGGATCAGGGGATCGACGATACCGCCCGGGTCATTTCGTGGCTCAAGGGGCGGTTGTCAGATTCCGGAGGCGGGCCGGTGTTCATCATGGGTTTCTGCTTCGGCGGCTCGGTCGCGTGGCGCATGGCCCAGCTGTCGGACGATCTTGACGCGGCCAGCTGCTACTACGGCGGCTACATCGCCACCCGCTTTGCCGATGAGGCCCCCAAATGCGCGACGATCACGCATTTTGGCCGCTACGATTCGATGGTGCCTATCGAGCCGGTCGAAAAACTGATCGCCAAGCAGCACCCGACCGCGCAGCACTTCATCTATGAGGCCGGGCACGGGTTCAATTCCGACCGTCGCAAGGATTACCACCCCGAAAGCGCGGATCTGGCCAAGGAACGCACGCTGATGCTGTTCAAGGCGCTGGGGGGCTGACTATGCGCGCATTGTTTTTCGCTCTGACCCTGGTTGCGGCCGCCCCGGCTGCGGCGGATTGCCAGCAGCAAGCCGAGATCGAGGTCGTGCCCGGAGCTTACCTGATTGGCCTGCGCGACTATGACATGACCGGACGACCGGTCTCGGCCAAAGCGATGAGAATGGCGGCGCCAGACGTTTACCAGGCGACCGTGATGTGGCGCGGCTGGAGATCCGAACGCGAGTTGGCCTTCTCCGTCGCCTGGCCCGAAGCGCCGACCTTGCAGGCCAGTCTTGCAGCCAAACCCAGATGGGTGATCAACCTTGGCCGGTTCCACCACATTGCGGGAAAATACATTACAGTTGTGGCGGTCGGTTCGCGCGGCACCTGGCGCGGGCGCTGGACGCTGACCAACGACCACGCGATCTTCGTTGGGCCGTCGCCGCGTGCGTTCAAGTCTGTTACGCTGGCATTGCACAACGCCGATGGCACGCTTGAGACTCAGCGCACTTTCGAATTGCCAGACTGGCAAGCCTATCAACGCAAATTTCCTGCAGTGCAGGCGCGCTTGAAGAGTGACCTGGCGAGCAAGGCCGAGCAATGTCTTCATCCACCCCTTGCCGCGCCGCCACCGGTACGCTGACGATGGCCCGCATCCTGATCCTGCTCCCCCAGACCGACTATGACCCCAGCGAAGTCGCCCTGCCGTGGCTGGTCTGGACCGGGGCGGGGCATGAGGTCTGCTTCGCGACCGAGACTGGCCAGCCCGCGACTTGCGATCCGGTGACCTTGACCGGCGCGGGGCTGCCGCTGCTGGCGCGCTCGCTCCAGGCGCGGGTCGAGGCGCGCGAGGCTTATGCGGCGATGCTGGAGGACAAGGCCTACAACCGCCCGCTGAGCTGGGCCAAGGTCCGCACCGCCAACTTTGATGCGTTTCACTTTCCCGGCGGCCACGCCCCCGGCATGCGGTCCTATTGCGAGAGCGCGCAGGTGCAGCGGATCGCGCAGGAGGCGTTTGCTGTCGACAAGCCGGTCAGCGCAGTCTGCCACGGGGTGCTGCCGCTGGCCCGGGCCGGGGTGCTGGTCGGACGCCGCACCACCGCGCTCACCGAGCCGCAGGAGAAAATCGCGATCCAGCTGACCGGTCGCGCGCTGCCGGGGCACTACCGGACCTATCCCAAGACGGTCGAGGCCGAGGTCCGCCACCGGATCCGCCCCGGCGGACTGTTCGAACGCGGGGGCCTGTTCCCGCGCTATGCCGGACGCCGCAATCCCGAGGTGGGGTTCGTGGTTCGCGACGGGAACTACCTCTCGGCGCGCTGGCCCGGCGATGCCTGGACTTTGGCGCTGCGGATGCTCGATCTGCTTTGAGCGCAAGGCGCGGGACGCGGGCGGCGGCGAATCGCGGCACAACGGTTCTCGACACAAGGAGAACCCCCATGACCTATGCGATCCACGGCCTCGATCCGGCCCAGTTTGCCCCGTTGTTTGCGATGAGTAATGCCGAACTGGCGGCGATCCGCGCCACCCGCGTAAAGGCTGCCGCGAGCCACGGCTTCCCCTGCCGGGTCAGTCTGGAAGATGCGCGCGAAGGCGACGACCTGATCCTGCTGCACCACACCAGCCACGCGGTCGATACGCCCTATCGCAGCGCCTACGCGATTTTCGTGCGGGCCGCGGCGGAGCAAGCTGCCAGTTATGTCGACAGCGTTCCACCGGTATTCCAAGGACGGCCGCTCGGCCTGCGCGGGTTCGATGCGGGCGGGGTGTTGCGCGATGCCCGGCTGGCCTTGCCGGGCGAGGCCGAGGCGAAGATCATCGAGCTGTTGGCCAATCCGGCAATCGCCTATATCGATGCCCACAACGCCGCGCATGGCTGCTTTGCCGCGCGGGTCGAACGCCATGGGGAGCCGGTCCAATGATTGCCCCAGAACTCGATTCCGACGAATGCTGGAACGCCGCGCTGGCGCGCGACCGCAGCTATGACGGGCGGTTCGTGTCGGGGGTGCTCTCGACCGGGATCTATTGCCGCCCGAGTTGCCCGGCCCGCCATCCCCGGCGCGAGAACGTGAAGTTCTTTGCTTCCCCGGCCGAGGCACGCGCCGCCGGTCTGCGCGCCTGCCTGCGCTGCTCGCCCGACGACGTCAGCCGCGATGAACGCGCGGTGCTGGCCGCGATCGCCGCGATCAAGGCGGCGGGCCAGCCGCTGGCGTTGGCGGCCTTGGCGGAAGAGACCGGCTATTCGCCGAGCCACTTCCAGCGGGTCTTCACCCGCCACACCGGGTTGTCCCCCGCCGCTTACGCCCGCGCCTTGATGGCCGAACGGGCCGCCGATGCGCTCAGCGAGGAAGGCTCGGTGACCGAAGCGATCTATGCGGCGGGCTATTCGGGCCCGTCGCGGTTCTACGAAGCGACCGAAGGGAGGCTCGGCATGGCGCCATCGGCCTGGGCAAATGGCGGCAAGGGCGCGGCGATCCATTGGGCGGTGGTCGAGACCACGCTCGGCCGGATGCTGGTCGCCGCGACCGCCAAGGGAGTCTGCCGCCTGTCGTTTGGCGAAGGCCGCGAGGCGCTGGAGCAGCGCTTTCCGCAGGCCGAGCTGATCGAGGGTGGGGCGGAGTTCGAAGGCCTGCTTGACCAGGTGATCGCTGCGGTCGAGGCCCCCGGCGATTTCGGCCACATCCCGCTCGACGTGAAGGGCACCGCTTTTCAGGAAGCGGTCTGGCGTGAACTGCGCAAGATCCCCAAGGGTGAGACCCGGACCTATGCCCAGCTCGCCGCTGCAGTCGGCAAGCCCAAGGCGGTCCGCGCGGCCGGCAGCGCCAACGGGGCCAACAATGTCGCGGTGCTGATCCCGTGTCACCGGGTCATCCGAACCGGCGGGCATCTCGGGGGTTATGCCTATGGCCTCGATATCAAGCGGGCGCTGCTGGAAAGGGAATCCGAATGAGCAACCATATCGCCGCCTTCAAGGCGCTCCACGTTCCGGGCGATCCGCTTGTCCTGTTCAACATCTGGGATGCGGGCAGCGCGCGGGCGGTTGCCGGAGCCGGGGCCAAAGCGATTGCCACCGGCAGCTATGGCGTCGCCGAAGCGCAGGGCTTCAAGGACGGCGAGGACTTTTCGATCGAGGACGCGCTCCGCAATCTTGAGCGGATCGTTTCGGTCACCGATCTGCCGGTAACGCTCGATTTCGAGACCGGTTATGGCGACACCCCCGGCGAGGTCGCGGCTTCGGTCCGCCGGGCGCTTGAGGCCGGAGCCGCCGGGATCAATCAGGAAGACCGGATGCCGGGAGAGACTGCGCTGCTCCCCGTCTCGCAAGCTGCCGAGCGGGTCGCGGCGGCGGCCGGCAGCGGGCTGTTCGTCAATGCCCGGACCGACGTCTATCGCGGGGTCAAGCCGGAGGATTACGGCCAGCACCTGATCGACGCGGTGCTCGAACGGGCCGAGGCCTTTGCGGCGGCCGGAGCCGGCGGTCTGTTCGTCCCGTTCCTGGGCGACCACTCAACCATCGCTGCGATCTGCGCGGGCACACCGCTGCCGGTCAACGTGCTGTGGGGGCCGGGTCGCGGCACCCGCGCCGAACTCGCAAAGTGCGGGGTCGCCCGGATCAGCTATGGCCACGGCCCCTGGGCGGCGACGATGGACTGGCTGGCGGGTCAGGCCAAGGCGGTCTTCGCTGGCGAGATCGTGCCTTACGGCGCTGGCTGAGACAAAAGCGGTTGCCTGCCGGGCCGAATTGGGCGAGTGAGGTGTATGGATAGTATAACACACCTTGCTCCCGCGCCCTCGCTGCTGCGGCGGATCGTCGCTTTTCCGCTCACCCTGATGGTGATCGGCTTCGTCTGGATCGCCGCGCTCGCGATCGGGGTCGCACAGGCTTACGAACAGCTCGATTTTGCCCGCAACACCCCCGAGAAAACGTTCGGTGCGGTGGTGATGGCTGCCGCCGTGGTGCTGGGCTACAAGGCCTACAAGCGCTGGGTCGAGCGGGTGCCGGACGCCGAACTGCCGCTGTCCGGCGCACTACCCGAACTGGCCGCCGGGCTGGCAATCGGCACGGTGCTGTTCAGCGCAATGACCGGGATCGTCGCGCTGCTGGGCGGGTTCGAAGTGCTCGGCCTGCGCGGGGCCAATGCACAAGCGGTGGTCGAAGGCGTGCGCGCGCGGCTCGCCGAACTGCAGAAGACCCTGCCCGAGGGCGTCAAGGAGCAGGTGTCGGGCATCGTCGAGCGTCTGCAGGAGCTGGTCACCGGCTTCGGCATCGCCCTGCTGACCGGCATCCTGCTGATGTACGTGGTGCTGGTGCTGCTGTTCAAAAGCTTCATCCACCCGATCACCATCCAGGCGGCGCTGCCGCTGGCCATGCGCCGGCTGCTCGGTCCGTCCGGTCGTCGTGCAGCGGATCGCCCAGGCTTGCTCGCCACAACGGTCGCCGCGCTGTTGCCCGACGCGATCCAGATCGGCGAACTCTGCGACGCCATGTTGTCCGCCTACGACGCCTCCGGCGTCGGGCCGGCAATGGCTCGGTTCATGGGTCTCGTCATGCACCTCGGCCCCATCATCGGCGACGTACCGGGACCCGACCCGGCTGCCTTCGGGTTCCCCATGGGCTACTCTGGCACCCGTGGCATCGCCGAATTTGGGACCTGTATTTTCCTTTTTTGCCCAAACCGGTCAAATCGATGTAGGATGCCGCTGTGAGTTCGACCGTGTCCAATGCCGCTTCCGCGTTTGCTTCGCCGTCCATGCCGGATGCCGAGGGCCATTTTGGTCCCTACGGTGGCCGGTATGTGCCGGAGACCCTGGTGTATCCGTTGCAGCAATTGGAATCCGAGTATTGGCGGGCGCAGCAGGACCCGGAATTTCAGCGGCACCTTTCCCAATTGCTGC
>CALCQB010000346.1 GCA_937897535.1 uncultured Novosphingobium sp.
CCGACGCCGGAAAAGACGACATCCTTGGGCGGCATCCCGGCGGCCAGCGCCCGGGCCATTTCTCCGCCCGAGACGACGTCGGCCCCGAACCCTTCGCGCTGCATCACCCGCAGCACCGCCAGGTTGGGATTGGCCTTGATCGCAAAGGCAATGTGAACCCGCGGCAGGATCGACAAGGCTTCGGCGAACACGCGCGCATGCCGCTCGAGCGTAGCGCGCGAATAGACGTAGACCGGGGTGCCGACCGCTTCGGCGATCACGCTCAGCGGCAGGTCTTCGGCGTGAAGGACGCCGTTGCGGTAGTCAAAATGATCCATGGGAATTTACTCGTCGTCGGTGGGAGGCAGGTCGAACGGGTCTTGCAACCGTTTCTCCGACCGTTTTCGCAGTTCGACACTGCGCTCGGGCGCAGCCTGGGGGGTGGCCTTGAGCAGGTCCTCGGCGGTTTGCCGCCCTTCGCGGCCATAAGGCGCGAGCGGCAGCTGCTGCCCGGCGGCCGGCTTCAGCGGCGCGGACGCGCCGCACCCGCCAAGCGCGAGGGCCAGGGCTGACACCGCGAGGGTTGGGGCAAGACGGCGCATCAACTACTCCAGCCCAAGCGCGACGCGCGCTTCGGCCACCCGCGCCCTTACCTGATCCGGCGCGGTTCCGCCATAGCTGGCCCGCGCCGCGACCGAAGCCTCGACCGACAGCGCGGCATAGACCCGATCGTCGATCCGTGGGTCGATCTCCTGGAGGTCGGTCAGCGCCAGTTGATCGAGCGCCACACCCTTGCTCTCGGCCAGCCTGACCGCCGCGCCGGTGATGTGATGCGCCTCGCGGAACGGAATGTTCGCCTGGCGCACCAGCCAGTCGGCCAGGTCGGTGGCGGTGGCATAGCCAAGTTCGGCCGCGGCGCGCATCCGGGCCATGCGGAAGGTCGCGCCCTCGATCATTCCGGTCATCGCGGCGAGCGACAAAGTCAGCAACGAAGCAGCTTCGAACACCGGTGGCTTGTCGTCCTGCATGTCCTTCGAATAGGCCAGCGGCAGGCCCTTCATCGTGATCATCAGCGCGGTCAGGCAGCCGACGATCCGGCCCGAATGGCCGCGCACCAGTTCGGCCGCGTCGGGGTTCTTCTTCTGCGGCATGATCGAGCTGCCGGTCGAGAGGCTGTCGGGCAAGGTCACGAACCCGAACGGCTGGCTCGCCCAGATGATCAGTTCCTCGGCCAGCCGCGACAGGTGCAGTGCGGTTTGCGCCGCCGCCATCAGGTAATCGAGCGCGAAATCGCGGTCCGAGACCGAATCGAGACTGTTGCGGGTCGGCGCCGCAAAGCCGAGCGTTTCGGCGGTGTGGTAGCGGTCGATCGGAAACCCGGTCCCGGCCAGCGCGGCCGCGCCGAGCGGGGATTGATCGGCCCGCGCCCGGGCATCGGCAAAGCGCGAACGATCGCGCCCGGCCATTTCGTAATAGGCCATCAGGTGATGACCCAGCGTGACCGGCTGCGCGGTTTGCAAATGGGTGAAGCCCGGCATGATGCTGGCGGCATGTTCCTGCGCGCGGCTGACCAGCGCGACCTGCAGCGCGTTGAGCCCCGCATCGGCAGCAGCCATCGCCTCGCGCACCCACAGCTTGAAGTCGGTTGCGACCTGATCGTTGCGGCTGCGCGCGGTGTGGAGCCGCCCCGCCGCCGGGCCGATCAGCTCGGCCAGCCGGCTTTCGGTGGTCATGTGAATGTCTTCGAGGTCCCAGTTTTCGGGGACGCCATGGGCTTCGTATTCGGCTGCAACCTGATCGAGGCCGCCGGAAATCAGCGCAGCGTCCTCGGCCGAGACGATTCCCTGGGCTGCCAACATGTCCACATGGGCCTTTGACGCGGCCACGTCTTGCCGCCACAGCGCCTTGTCGAACGGGATCGAGGCGTTAATCTCGCGCATGATCGCGGCCGGCCCCTCGGCGAACCGCCCGCCCCACATCGCATTGGAGCTACCCGTGTTGTCATCCCGCTTGCTCAACGCCGTAATCCTTGGCTGCATGCTGCTCGTCGCGGGGTGCGATAGGCAAAGCAAGGAGAGCGCGCAACCGCAAGCGTCATCGCCTGCGCCAGCCACTGCGGGCGTCGACCGCTCGCACAAGGGCAGCGAATTGCCCGATTTCGTCCTGACCGACCCCGCCGGCCGCAAGCTCGATCTGCCAAGCCTGAAAGGCAAGCCGGTGCTGGTCAATCTCTGGGCGACCTGGTGCGCGCCGTGCGTGGCCGAACTGCCAGCGCTCGACAAGCTGGCCGCCACCCTTGACGGCAAGGTCAAGGTGCTGACGGTCAACCAGGATACCGGGCAACCGGACAAGGCCGGCCAATTCCTCAAGGAACGCGGGGTAACCTGGCTCGAACCGTGGCTTGATCCGAAGGGCGATCTGGCGTTCCATTATGAAGCCCCGAGTCTGCCGATGACCGTGCTTTATGACGCCGGGGGCCGCGAACTGTGGCGGATCGCCGCGCCGAGAGAATGGGGCGATGCCGAGACGCTGAAACTGATGGCGGAAGCGAATTGACAGGCCATCGAAGGTGGCCTGGTGGGCGCTGACGGGCTCGAACCGCCGACCCTCTCGGTGTAAACGAGATGCTCTACCAACTGAGCTAAGCGCCCGGCACACCATCGGCAATGAGGCCAGGGCGCTGCCACTAGCCGAACATTGCGGCGCTGGAAACCCCTATACCGTCCGCGCGGCGTGGCTGCCGAGTTCGGCAAAGTACCGCGCCATTCCGTCGGCCGCCTTGTCGGTCAGCGCGATGAACGCCCGGCGGCGGTCGGTTTCATCCTCGACCCGTTCGAGCAGGCCGCCATCGATCATCTGCCCGATCCAGCGCAGCGCGGTGGTTGGCGGCACGCCGCTGGCAATGCACAGCGAGGTGACCGACACGCGGGCATGCTCGGCCCGGGCAGCGGTCAGATCGAGCAGCATGTCCCAGGCCGGATCGGCAAACAGATCGCCATCGAAGAACCGCGCGCGGAGCTGGCGCTGGCGGATAATCCGGCGGACCAGCCGCGGATCGGGCAAGGCCGGCCGGGTCGCGCGGACCAGCCGCTCACTGCCGTCGCCGTCAGCCCCCGCAAACAGCGGCTTGGGGCTTTCGAACCGGAACGCGCTTTCGCTGGTTCCGGCGCCGTCCCCGGGCGGGGTCAGCTTGTCGAGCCGGGCGGCGATCTGGCTGACCTGCTCGGTCAAGCGCAGCAGCGCCAGCCGGTCCTCCTCCGATAATTCGCGGACCCGCAGGTTCGGCACCCTGGCCAGCACCCGGCCCAGCGCCAGTACCCGCTCGGCCCGGCTCGGGTCGACCAGGATCTGCGCGCCCGACTGATCGAGGCAGCCGAACACGTCATCCAGCGCGGCAACCGTGGTCGATACAACCAGGTGCGCCCCGGCATGCGCGACCCTGAGATCAAGCCGCGCCAGCGCCGCAAGCGAGGCCCCGCGCACTTCCGGACAATCGAGCAAGACCACCTCGCCGATCGGGCGGGCATCGCCTTCGAGCAAAGCTTCAATCCCGGCCACCTCGGCGATCCGGAACCCGGCTGCCTCGGCATCGTCACGCATCACGCCGCGAACGTGGTCACGGTCGGCATAGAGTGACACCGACAACGCCATCGGCGCGGCATCATTGGCCGGGCGATCATAGTCGAAGTTGGGCTGGGCCATTGCGAGTTCCCTCCGATTCGGATGAACAAGAGTAGAACAAACAGGGTCTAAGTCAAGAATAGTTCGGGTATTACGGCCTGATCTCGATCGGCGTTCCATCGGGCACTGCTTCCCACAGCGCCTCGATTTCAGCGTTCGACACCGAAATGCAGCCGTCGGTCCAGTCGCCCGGCACCCGCGCGCCCAGGTTGGCACCCGGCCAGTCGTTCGGCTGGCCATGGATCATGATCATGCCCCCGGCACTGCGGCCCCGGCTTTGCGCAAAGGCGGTGTGTTCGGCGCGAGGATAGTCGATGTGGAGCGAGAGGTGATAGGCGCTGCCGGGATTGCCATAATCGATTGTGAAGCGCCCCTCGGGCGTACGCTCGTCGCCCTCGAACTGCTTGGGGCCAACCGGCGCATCGCCCAGCTGGATATGCTCGATCACCGTGACCGAGCCGTCGGCTCCATAGAGCGTCATGGTCCGCGCGGCCTTTTGGAGCAGAATATGGTCGACCTCAGGATAGACCGGCGGCGGCGCGGGTGTCGCCGCGCCGGTCAGCAGCAGCAGGCCGATCAGGATCAGGGCCCGCCGCAGCATCGCTCAATCCACGAACGGATCGCGGACCAGGATCGTGTCCTCGCGCTCGGGGCTGGTGCTGACCAGCGCCACCGGGGTTTCGATCAGTTCCTGCACCCGCTGGATGTACTTGATCGCCTGGGCGGGCAGATCGGCCCAGCTGCGCGCGCCGGCGGTGGTCCCGCTCCAGCCTTCCATTTCCTCGTAGATCGGCTCGACCGCGGCCTGGTCGGCGGCGTGGCTGGGGAAGTAATCCAGAACTTCGCCGCGCAGCTTGTAGCCGACGCAGATCTTCACCGTCTCGAACCCGTCGAGCACGTCGACCTTGGTCAGCGCGATCCCGGTCACGCCCGAGATCGTGCAGGACTGGCGGGTCAGCACCGCATCGAACCAGCCGCAACGGCGCTTGCGGCCGGTGACGGTGCCGAATTCATGCCCACGCTCACCCAGCCGCTGGCCGGTGGCATCCTCGAGCTCGGTCGGAAACGGGCCCGAGCCGACCCGGGTGGTATAGGCCTTGACGATCCCCAGCACGAAGCCCGGCGCGCTCGGCCCCATCCCCGAACCCGACGCAGCCGTGCCGCTGACGGTGTTGGAGCTGGTGACGAACGGATAGGTCCCGTGATCGACATCGAGCAGCACGCCTTGCGCGCCTTCGAACAGGATCCGCTTGCCGGCCTTCTTGGCCTCGTTCAGCGTCCGCCAGACCGGCTTGGCGAAGGGCAGGACGAAAGCGGCGATATCCCACAGGTCGGCCAGCAGGCGATCACGGTCGATCGGCTCCTTGCCGAAGCCGAGCCGCAACGCATCGTGGTGCGCGCAGATCCGGTCAAGCTGCGGGCCGAGATCGTCGAGGTGCGCCAGATCGCAGACCCGGATCGAGCGGCGGCCGACCTTGTCTTCATAGGCCGGGCCGATCCCGCGCCGGGTGGTGCCGATCTTGCCGGCCCCGCTGGCGTCTTCACGCAGCGCGTCGAGATCGCGGTGGAACGGCAGGATCAGCGGGGCGTTTTCTGCAACCTGCAGGTTCTGGGTGTTCACATCGACCCCCTGCCCCTTCAGCTTGGTCACTTCGTCACGGAAGTGCCACGGATCGAGCACCACGCCGTTGCCGATGATCGACAGCGTCCCGGTGACGATCCCACTGGGCAGCAGGCTGAGCTTGTAGACCTTGTCGCCCACCACCAGGGTATGCCCGGCATTGTGCCCACCCTGAAAACGGACCACGGCATCGGCGCGGCTGGCCAGCCAGTCGACGATCTTGCCCTTGCCTTCATCGCCCCACTGGGCGCCGATCACGGTTACGTTTGCCATGGTTACAGTCCTAGCCCTGCCGGGGAAACCCGCAAGCGCCCTTCGACAGGACTCGGCGCAAGGGGCGGACTGGTGGGCCGGTTGCGGCCCGCTGTGCGGTGCGGCCCCTAGGGGCTGACATGGGGAAGAGTCAAGGCGCTGCGGTCTCTAATTGCGGCTGGAATGGGCGGCATTCCGCTACGCGGTGGTGGCCAACCGATTTCTTGCGCCTTGACCCGGGTCAATGCATCCGGCGTGCCAACGGCCCAGCTTGGATCCGGTGGTCAGGCATTTGCGTGCCCACAGGGCCACCAAGCAGAGAAGCGATGAGCGTTCGCAAAGATCCAGCGGAGACCCGAGGGTACTTGCGCTACTTCTACCGCAATTGGCGTCCGACGCGGCTTGGTCGCTGGTGGAGCCGCTGGTACGCGTGGCTGGTTGGTCTGGGACTTCTTCCACCCATGCTTGCGGCTTTGCATGTCCGCGACCGCATTACCGGAAAAGTGGGCGGTGTGGTGCTGGTGGCTACCGAATATGATGGCCACACCTATCTGGTTTCGATGCTCGGCGAAGATTCTCAATGGGTGCAAAACCTCCGCGCCGCGCATGGCAAGGCTCAACTCAAGCGCGGAGGCTGGAAGAATGTGATCTTGCGCGAGATTCCCGCCGAAGAGCGCGCGCCGATCATCAAGGCATGGAGTCAGGTCGCAACCAGCGGGCGCAAGCATTTGCCGGTGAGTCAGGATGCACCGCTAGAAAGCTTCGCCAGAATTGCACCCGACTATCCGGTATTCCGGATCGACGAGAGTGCTTGAACGATTCCGGCGGTTGCAGGGCGCCCGGCGACAAACCGCGACAATTCGGGACTGGTATGGAAACTGTTGCGCAATAGGTTCGGCGCACAGGGAGCATCACCATGACCAAAGCCATCATCCTGACCCTCGCCGGTGCCGCGCTCCTCGCAGGCACCCTGGCCGAAGCCCGCCCCGGCGATCGCCTGCGCGAGCGGCTGGCCGGACGCGGCACCACCACCGCCGATGCCAGTGTGCCACAGCCGACCCCCAAGCAGACCATGGCCTATGGCAGCGACCGCCAGCAGCAGCTCGATTTCTATCCGCCCGCCAATGGTAACCGCCGCGCGCCGCTGATCGTGTTCGTGCATGGCGGCGGGTGGAAACGCGGGAGCAAGGACAACGCCGACGGCAACTGGAAGGCCCCGCACTATACCGCGAGCAACTATGCCTATGCCTCGATCAATTACCGACTGGTCCCTGAGGCGACGGTTGAACAGCAAGGCGCCGATGTCGCGGCGGCGCTGCGCTATCTGATCGACAATGCCGGGCGGCTTGGGTTCGATCCGGGGCGGATCGTGCTGATGGGCCACAGCGCCGGGGCCCATCTGGTGGCGCTGGTCGGCACCGATGAGCAGTACCTGCGCGGCGCGGGCCTGTCGTTCGCCGCGCTTGACGGCGTACTCCCGATCGACGGAGCCTGCTACGACGTCGAAAGGCAGATCTCCGAGGGCGGCAATTTCATGCACGATACCTATGTGCAGGCGTTCGGCACCGATCCGGCCCGCCAGCGCGCTTTATCGCCGACGCTTCATGCAGCCGCGCCCAATGCGCCGGCCTTCCTGATCATCCACGTCCAGCGCAAGGACGGGGTCGCCCAGTCGATGGCGTTGCAGGCGGCGCTGAGAAAGGGCGGAACCCGGGCCGAGCGCGAGGAATTCGAAGGTCGCGGCCTGAAGGGACACGGCGAGATCAACCGCCAGCTGGGCAATCCCGACTATGCCGCCACGCCAGTGGTCGATGCCTGGCTGAAGCGAGTGTTCGGCACTTAGGTCCTCTCCATTTTTGGCGAATGCCACAAATGGGGAGGTGGCAGCGGCGCCAGCCGCTGACGGAGGGGTATGGCGCAAGGGCAGAAACCCCTCCGTCAGCCGCCTTTGGCGTCTGCCACCTCCCCAAATGTGCTGCGCAAATTTAGGGAGGATTTATGCGAGCCGAACCGCCTCTTCACCTTCCAGCCGGTGGGTACAGCCAAGCGTTGCAGGCACGCACCCATCGGACAGTGCCGCCACCGTGCGCCAGCCGATTGCGCGCAGGCGCTCGGCCTGGCTCGGGTCGTGGCCGAGCGGCAGGAAGATCGTGTCGCGCACTGGGTCTATCCCGGCCAGCGCGCCGATCAGCGCGTCGGGGAACAACGAGAAGCCGATGGCCGGCTCGTCGAGCCCGAGGATCCGGTACGACCCGCCGCGACCGAGTGTTCCGGCGACACCATCGGCATAGATCGTGAAGCCGAACCACGACTGGTATTCGAAGCCATGGCGTTCGCTGGGGTCGAGCGTAAGGCGGGCCTTGGTGCCGATCCGTTCGGCGATCTGGCGCAGCGCCGCGATCCGGCCCGACAGCGCCCCGCCCGCGTCGATCGCCGCCAGCCGCTCGATCGCGCGCTCGAACGGCCCGATTGCGGTCAGCAGCGGCAGATAGGCCGCACCGCCAGCCTCGACCAGTCCGCCGGCATCCTTGGCGTCAAGTTCGCGCCGGACCGCCTCGATCTTGTCGGCCTCCAGCGGCAGGGCTTTTGCAGCGAGCGTATCGACCAGATCAGGCAGGGTGAAATCGACCGACAGACCGGTCGCCCCGGCCGCGGTCAGCGCTTCGATCGCCACAGCGACGATCTCTCCGGCCGCGGCGACACTGTCCGACCCGATCAGTTCCGCACCCAGCTGAAGCCGTTCGCGGGTCGGGTCGAGCCCGTCACCCTTGATCGTCACCACCTGCCCGGCATAGCACAGCCGCAGCGGGCGGGCCTGGGCGGCCAGCGCGGTTGCGGCAATCCGGCCAACCTGCACCGTGATATCGCTGCGCAATGCCAGGGTGCGCAGGCTCGCCGGATCGACAAACCGGAACATCCGGCGCGGCTGGACCCCGGCCATCCGGCTGGCCAGTGACTTCTCAAATTCGATCGACGGGGGCTGGACCCGGTCATAGCCGTGCCCGTCAAGCACGTCGATCACTGCCCGCGTCACCCGCGCTGCAGCGGCGGCAGCGGCAGGCAGCCGGTCTTCAAGGCCTTCGGGCAACAGGTCGCGGTCAGAATCCATGAGCGGGCCTTTAGCGGGGTCTTGGTTCAGTGTCGAAAAGGAAAAAGGGGGTTCACGCAGAGGCGCAGAGGAAGAAAAAGAGTCGCAGAGGTATCGCGCTTGCGGCGAAGCCGCCCTCCCATTCAACGGCGCGTCATGACGTACCGTTGCAAGATGGAAAGAGTGCCTCCGGCACTCACAACTCCTCTGCGCCTCGTCTTTCTTCTCTGCGCCTCTGCGTGAACCAATCCCTTCTAGATTAAAACGCCAGTGCCATCGCCCGCTTGACGCCAGGCAACTTGCGGACTTGCTCGACCAGTTCAGGGCCGACCTTGCTGTCGACGCTCAGCAGCAGCACCGCTTCCCCGCCCGCTTCGCGGCGGCCGAGGTTGAAGGTCCCGATGTTGAGCGCGTTTTCGCCCAGCAGGGTGCCGATCCGGCCGATGAAGCCGGGGGCGTCCTCGTTGACCACATAGAGCATGTGCCCGGCGAGTTCTGCCTCGACCTTGATCCCGAACAGTTCGACCAAGCGCGGTTCGGCATTCGAGAACAGCGTGCCGGCCACCGAGCGCTCGCCCGCGTCGGTCTTGACCGAAACGCGGATCAGGGTGTGGTAATCGCCTTCCTTCTCGGTCTTGACCTCACGCACTTCGATGCCGCGCTCCTTGGCGAGTGCCAGGACGCGGCGGTTGAAGGCCAGCCAGCTTTGTTCCCGGTTGGCGAAGATGGACGGACCGGACGTCGTCGGCCGGTGCGAAAACGGCGGGGACGAGGCGACAACGGAAATGCGTTTGGAACGGGCAGCGGCCATGACGATGGAATGATGGGATGACGGGTGTTTCCGGCGCACGCCAGCCGGCAGACACCGCGTCACCGGATTGTCACGTTTGCGCAACGGAAGTTTCCCTCATTCTTCGTCGCTTCAAGCCGCCGAGCCTTATGAGGTCAAACTCGAAACCATCACCAAGGGCTACGATGGCAAAATGTGCTGGGTGCATGCGCGTGCAGGCGCCATCCCCGGCAGCCCGCCGGACCTGACGGCGCTGCCGCCGGGCTGCGCGTTCCGCGAGCGCTGCCAGAAATACATCCCCTGCGAGGTCGTGAAGGACGCGCCCTGGCAGGAGGTGGTGCTCGAAGGCGACCAGGTGGACCTGACGAAGCTGCCGATCCCCACGCACTTCTCGGTCGACGCCGCGCCGTACGTCACCGCCGGCCAGCTCACC
>CALCQB010000347.1 GCA_937897535.1 uncultured Novosphingobium sp.
ATCGCGGTGACAAAGGCGCGGTGGCTGTAATCCCAGCGTGCGGAAGAAAGCCCGGCCTCCTTGCGGGTCGGGCTCTGGCGTCCTTCGGCGCCGACCAGCAGGCTGCCCGTCACGGTGCGTCCGTCGCTCAAGCTCACCGCGACGCCGTGTTCGCCCCGCTCGCGGTCCGTTGGCTCGACCCCGCTCGACCAGGCAATCGCCGGTTCGGCCCGCGCTGCTTCGAACAGCGCCAGCCGGATATCGCGATTGGCGAACATCCGCCCGAGCGTGCCGTCTTCGGGGCCCGGCTGAAAATCGATCCGGCCCGGCTTCATCCCGTCCGTCACCGCGATTGCGGAAATTGGGCAGCCGAGCGGTTCGAGCCGCGTCGCCAGGCCGATGTTGCACAGCAGGTTCCAGCTCGCGGTCGAGATCGCCGAGGCGCGGCCGTCGGTGCCTTCGGCGGTCAGTTCCTCGGGCGTGGCCTTGTCGATCACATGGCTGGTGATGCCCTGCCGGGCCGCCGCCAGCGCCAGGGTCATCCCGACCAGCCCGCCGCCCAGGATAACCAGATCGCGCCGTTCGCTCATATGAACCTCACTGCGCGCAGGTGTTGCCTGCGCCTCCATCAAGATCGAGGCAGCGCCCGTCAAACGCGCCTTCTCCCACCTTCAGCCCCAGCACTGCCGCGAGGGTCGGGGCGATATCGACGGTCTCGACCGGCTGCGGCTGTTCAAAGGCGTGGATGCCCTTGCGCCAGAACAGGATCGGGACCCGCCGGTCATAGTCGAAAGCGCTGCCGTGCGTGGCGACATAGGCCCCCGGCATCGGTTCGGGAATCGGCGTCACGGTCCGTTCGAGCAGCAGGACCACGTCGCCCGACCGGCCCGGACTATAAGATGCCCGCGCGCGTTCCTTCAAGGTCCAGTCCTGCGGGTTGCCGCTGGGCAGCGGGGTCCTGGTCAAATCCTCGGCAGTGAAGGCTGCGGCGACCTGCGGATGGGCCTTGAGAATGCCGACCAGCGCGGCCACCGCCTTGGCGCGGCTGGCCGGATCGAGCTTGCGGCTGATATAGAGATCACCCATCGGCGCGTCGCCGATCACCAGTGGACCTTCGACCACAATCCCGGTTTTCGCGGCGACTGCCTTGCCCAGGTTGTCCGGAACCAGCGCCGGATCGACCCGTTCGGCGCGGGGGAAAGCCTGCTGGTCCATCCGCTCGGGCATGTCGAGCCCGCCGTGATCAGCGCTGAGCACGACCATATAGTCGATGCCCAGCGCATCGAGATGAGCGAACAGCCGGCCCAGACTCTGGTCGAGCTGGTTCTGGAGAATGCACATCTCCGCACCCGCCACCCCGGTGGCATGACCGACATAGTCGGTTGCTGAGAGCGAGACCGACAGCACATCGGGGGCGGTCCCCTTGCCGAGGTTCATTTCGTCGGTCAGCGCGATCGCCAGATCGACCGTCGCGCTGTCCATCCGCGGCGAGATCCGGAACTGCGGTTCCTTGCCTGCCTCAAGCGCAAACCGGCCGGTGCCGAGCGTGGTTTTGCCGACCGGCACGGCGAGATCGTTGGCCGCACACCACGCCGGGATCGGCAGAGCCGGGGCGCCGGCCTTGATCGTCGCGGCAGCCTTGGCGTTGACCTTGTCGACCGCCGGGGTTGCCGTTCGTCCGCCAAGGGTCACGAAAGCACCGTTCTTCCACCACCAGGCCGCATCAATGTTGTGCCCGCCCATCATCATCACTGCCCGGTCCTTGGCCGAGACCGCGACGTTGCGCGATGCCGGATTGGCGCGCTTCATGTATTCGCCCAGCGTGGGCACCTTGAGGTTGACCGCCGAGACCACCGGATTGCGGGCAGAACTGGCCGGGTCGCTGGCGTCTTCGGCGCAATAGATCGGCTTGTCGCCGCGCGGGCCCTCTGGCTCAAACCACGAATTGGCGATGATCCCGTTGCGGGCCGGGCGGGTCCCGGTCAGCAGGGTCGAGTGGCCCGGGCAGGTCTCGGTCGCCGCATGCGACTGAAAGCCCGAGGGAAACACCACGCCATTGATCAGCCGCACGAACCCGCCGCTGTAATGCTGGCGGTACTGGGCAAAGGTATCGGCGCTGAACTGGTCGATCGAGACCGCCACGATCAGCCGCGGCGGGCCGACCGGGGCCGGGGCGCTGGCCGTGGTAGCGGGAGAATTGGCGGAACTTCCTGCGCAGGCCGACAGCGCGAGCGACAGGGCAATGGCAACGGGAGCGACGATCCGGCGCATGAAACTTCCCTAAAATCGGTACATGATGACAGAACAGTCCTGTTGCCCCCGCCGCGCACCAAGTGCAAGGGGCGCTTGAAGGAGATGTCCCAGGTGCCACGTCGCTATCGCCGCCTTGTTGCACTGGTGTTGCAGCTGTGCGCGCTGCTGCTGGCATTTCCAGCGCTGGCCGCCCCAACGCACATCAAGCCTGAGCTGCTGGTCGAGGGTCCGGCCGCGCCCGGCAAGACGGTGACGCTGGCCTTCCTGATGAAGCCGGACAAGGGCTGGCACGGCTACTGGGTTAATCCGGGCGACGCCGGGCTTGGCCTGAGCCCGACCTGGTCGCTGCCCCCCGGTGCGAAGGTGGGCGAACTGGCCTATCCGGTGCCACAGACGCTGATCGTCGCCGGGCTGATGAACCACGTGTACGAACACGACTATGCCGTGCTGGCGGTGCTGACCCTGCCCGCCGATGCCAGACCGGGTTCGCGGCTGCCGGTGCGCGTAAAGCTCGACTGGCTGGCCTGCACCGACCAGGTCTGCGTGCCCGAAACGGCCGAACTGAGCGCCGAAGTGACAGTTGGAACGGCTGGAACGCCGGACCCCAAATTCGACAGGTGGCGCGCCGCCTTGCCTGCACCATTGGGGGCCAAGGCAAGCTTCGCGATCGAGCGCGGCACCGTAAGGATAGCGATACCGCTACCCGCCGGGGTGGCGCTCGAAGGCCCGCACCTGTTCCTCGGCGAGCACCGCGTGGTCGATTATGCCGCCCCGCAGAAGTTCTTCCGCGATGGCGACCGGCTGGTGGTCGAACTGCCGCGCGCGAAATTCGAGCCGCTGTCACCGCAAGTGCTGACCGCAGTGCTGCGGTTCGACAGCGCCGGAAATGGGGTGACCATCACCGCTGACCAAGGCTCGGTCCCGGTTGGCGGCACCTTGCTGAGCGCGGCTCCTGCCACCCCGCCGCTGTGGACGCTGTTGCTGTCGGCGCTGGCGGGCGGCTTGCTGCTCAACGTGATGCCCTGCGTCTTCCCGATCCTGTCCTTGAAAGCGCTGAGCCTCGCCCGGGCCGGCGAGAGCCAGGTCCAGGCCCGCGCCGAGGGGCTGGCCTATACCGCCGGGGTCGTGCTGGCCTGCCTGGCGCTCGGCGTGCTGCTGCTGGCCTTGCGCGCGGGCGGTGAGCAGGTCGGCTGGGCGTTCCAGTTGCAGGAACCGCTGGTGGTAACCGCACTATTGCTGCTGGCGGTGACGATCACCGCCAACCTGCTTGGGGCGTTCGAATTTGCGGTGCCGGGCTTTGCCGGAGACGGATCGCCGCAAGGCGCCTTCGCCACCGGGCTGCTCGCCGCCTTCGCCGCCACCCCCTGCACCGGGCCGTTCATGGCCGCCGCGATGGGTGCGGCGCTGCTGCTGCCGGTGGCGCAGGCGCTGGCGCTGTTTGCGGCGCTGGGTCTGGGGCTGGCACTGCCGTTTCTGGCGATCGCCTATATTCCGAGATTGCGCGCGATGTTGCCCCGGCCGGGGGCATGGATGGTGTGGTTCCGCAAGGCGATGGCGGTGCCGATGGGGCTGACCGTGCTGGCGCTGCTGTGGCTGGCGAGCCGGCTCGGGGGCAATGGCTTTGCCATGGCCGCTGGTCTGATCGCGGTGATCGTGATCG
>CALCQB010000348.1 GCA_937897535.1 uncultured Novosphingobium sp.
CGGCGGTACTGGGGGCCAATGACGGGATCGTCTCGACCGCCAGCCTGATCGTCGGGGTGGCTGCGTCGGCGGCGGACAAGGGCCCGGTACTGGTTGCCGGGGTGGCCGGGCTGGTCGCCGGGGCGATGTCGATGGCGGCGGGGGAATATGTCTCGGTCTCGAGCCAGGCCGATACCGAAGCCGCCGACGTCGCGCGTGAAACCAAGGAACTGGCCGAGCAGCCCGAATTCGAGCTGACGGAACTGACCAATATCTACCGCGAGCGCGGGCTCAGTGACGCACTTGCCCGGCAAGTGGCAGAAGCGCTGATGGCCAAGGATGCCTTGTCCGCACACGCCCGCGACGAACTGGGCCTCGCCGAAATGCACCGGGCCCGGCCGGTCCAGGCGGCGCTGACCTCGGCCGCGACTTTCGCGATCGGGGCAGGGCTGCCGCTGGGGGCAGCGATGCTGCTGCCGCTGGGTTCGCTGGCGATCGGGGTTTCGCTGGCCGGCTTGCTGTTCCTGATGCTGCTCGGCGCGGTCGGGGCCAGGGCGGGCGGTTCGCCGATCGGCCGGGGCGTGCTGCGCGTAGCCTTCTGGGGCGCGCTGGCGATGGCGGCGACCTATGCGATCGGCAGCCTGTTCGGAACCAGCGTGGCTTAAGCCTGGAACTCGCGCCGGATCGGTTCGTTATCAAGGTGATGCGCGCCATGGCACCCTTGGCTCTGCTGGCTTTTGCCGCCGGACTTGTCGGCTGTGCGACCAGCCAGGAGAAATCCGCCGCCGGCCGGCTGCCAGGGGCAAGCTCCGACGCGGCCGGGCTGGCTTCGATCGTCCGGGTTCCGCCCAGTCCCTGGCCGCGTATCGCGCCGCCCATCGCGCGGGTCGATCCTGCTCCAAGTGACGGAGATCCCGCGCGTCCAACCGAGCCACAACCAGCACAATTCGACCCGTCAGCGCGCTATCCGTTCCACCTGTTTCCGCGTTCGAAGGAAGCAGCCACGATCGTACTGACTTCGGCCACCTTCGGCACGATCCAGCTCGATCACGGGTGCTTCCGGCGGTCGGATAGCAGTGGCAAGGCCGGCGCCCTCGTGTTGTTCGATCGCACCGCGCAGATCGGCACCGACAGCGAGGGCTATCTCGCGATATTCGAAGGCGGCAGTGTTTCGGCCCGAATCGGCGAGCCCGCAGTTTGGGGCGGCTATCCACCAGCCGATGAGCGCGATCCGGACGTCCGCCGACTGCGCCTGGCCTGCGGCGATGGGCCGATCGTTGCGGTCGGCATTCCGGGGAGCGCGAGACTGTTTGCCTTGCCCTATCCGGAATGGGTGGCAAATTACGCGCGGGCGAAAAAGATCGGATACCAGGCGGCGTGGGACCGGGTGATCGCCTGCATGAAACGTCGCGAGGCCGATGGGTTTGGCGGTCTTGCGGCACGCGATGGCTGCATCGACCAGTTCAATTGACGAGCCAGGCTCTCAAGCCTTTTCGAGCGTGCATTGTAGCGGATGCTGGTTCTGGCGGGCGAAATCCATCACCTGGTTCACCTTGGTTTCGGCGATCTCGTAAGGAAATATCCCGCAGACGCCGACTCCGCGCTGGTGGACGTGGAGCATCACCCGGGTCGCCTGTTCGAGGTCCATGTTGAAGAATCGCTTGAGCACCATCACCACGAATTCCATCGGGGTGTAATCGTCATTCAAGAGCAGAACCTTGAACTGGCTGGGTTTTTTGGGTTTTGAGCGGGTCTTGGTGGCGACCCCGATCTGGTTCTGACCGCCGCCATCGTCATCGCGGTCGGCATCGCCGGCAGCGACAATCGGATCGGTGTAAGGGGCGCGGTTCAAGTGCATGGCGCTGAAATATCGCATCCGGGGGGTCAAGGACAAGTGCTGTCGCGACAAAGCGAAGGGCCGGACAACGCACTTGCGCTGTCCGGCCCTGGCTGTCTGGCTCGCGGCCTGGCGGAGAGAGTAGGCGCCAGCCCGCGAGGAACGGCTGCGCTTAGGCGGCCTTCTTGACCTTTTCGATCGCCAGGCTGACGCGGTTCTGGATCGGCGCGAAGGCTTCACCAGCGATCTTGACGACCTTTTCCGAGTTCTTCGAACCGGTGGCGACAGCGGCGTCGAAGTTGCGACGCAGGATTTCACCCTGAAGCTTGAAGAAGTCGGCCGGGCTCTTCACGGCAGCAAGTTCCTTCATGTCGGCCTGGACGGTTTCGAACGCGGTCTTGGCTTCGGCGACATAACCCTTGCCGAGGTCCTGCATGCCGGCGGCGAGCACCTTGCTCGAAGCGACCAGGGC
>CALCQB010000349.1 GCA_937897535.1 uncultured Novosphingobium sp.
GGCGGTCCCCCTCCCCGTTCCGGGGAGGTATTGTCCTGAGCCTGCTCAGCCACCGCGCGCAACTTATCCAGCGTCACGAACCGTTTCAGCAGATCCCGCGCAGTCACGGCACCGACGTGCCGAATCCCCAGCCCGAACAGCAGCCGCGCGGCATCGGGGGCGCGCTTGGCCTCGATCGCCGCGAGCAGGTTGTCGACCGACTTCTCCTTCCAGCCTTCGCGTTCGAGGATCGCGTCGCGGCGTTTGCGCAGCCGGAAGATATCGGCCGGACTTTCCAGCCAGCCGAGCGCAAAGAACTCGTCGATGGTCTTCTCGCCCAGGCCCTCGATATCGAGCGCGGCGCGGCTGACGAAGTGCTTTAGCCGTTCGGTCCGCTGGGCGGGGCAGATCAGCCCGCCGGTGCAACGGACATCGACCTCGCCCTCTTCGGCAACTGCTTCGCTCGCGCATTCGGGGCAATGATCGGGAAACCGGTAAGGCTCGCGCGGTTCGTCGCGGGTCAAGTTCTCGACCACTTGCGGGATCACATCTCCGGCGCGCTGCAGCACCACCCGGTCGCCGATCCGCACCCCGAGCCGGGCGATCTCGTCGCGGTTGTGGAGCGTGACGTTGGAGACCACCACCCCGCCCACGGTCACCGGCTTGAGCCGCCCGACCGGGGTCAGCTTGCCGGTCCGGCCAACCTGGATGTCGATCGCCTCGAGCGTGGTCTCGGCGCGCTCAGCCGGGAACTTGTGCGCGATCGCCCAGCGCGGGGCCTTGGCGACGAAGCCGAGCCGTTCCTGCCAGTCGAGCCGATCGACCTTGTAGACCACCCCGTCGATATCGAACGGCAGGTCGGCGCGGGCGTGCTCGATGCTGCGGTAATGCTGCAGCATTTGTGCAGCATCGACGCAGCGGACCAGTAGCGACGAGACCGGAATCCCCCACGCCGCAAGCCGCTGCATCATCGCCAGCTGGGTCGCCTCGGGCACCGCCGATGCTGCGCCCCAGCCATGCGCCAGGAACCGCAACGGACGGCTGGCGGTTACGCTCGCATCCTTCTGTCGCAGCGAACCCGCCGCAGCATTGCGCGGGTTGGCGAAGATCTTCCCCCCGCTCGCTTCCTGCCGCGCGTTGAGTTCGGCAAAGTCCTGCTTGGCCATGTAGACCTCGCCGCGCACCTCGAACAGGTCGGGGACTTCGCCCGCGAGCTGCTGCGGAATATCGGCAATTGTCGCGACATTGGGGGTCACATCCTCGCCCACCTGCCCGTCGCCGCGGGTCGCGGCGCGCACCAGCTTTCCGTGCTCATAACGCAGCGAGCACGACAGTCCGTCGATCTTGTCCTCGGCGGTCATCGCCACTTCGGCATCGGGCGGCAGGTTGAGATAGCGCCGCACCCGCGCGACGAAATCCTCGACGTCGGCATCGGCAAAGGCATTGTCGAGGCTCATCATCCGGACTTCGTGCGTGACCTTCGACAGCGGCGACGCCTCGACCGCATGGCCGACCAGCCGACTCGGACTGTCCTCGCGCACCAGGTGCGGAAAAGCCGCCTCAAGCTCGGCATTGCGCCGCACCAGCGCGTCGTACTCCGCGTCGGAAATTTCGGGCGCATCCTCGGCATGATAACGCCGATTATGATGCGCGATCTGCCTGGCGAGCCGCATCAGCTCGTTGGCGGCATCTGCTTCGGTAAGGTCGATTTCCATCGTTACCGTCTAACCATGCTCGGGCCTGACTGCCACCGATTCCGCGCGGCCCAGCCAGGCTGGTGCGAATTCAGCCGCGCTTCAGCGCCGCGATCATGTCTGGATCGGACAGGGCCTGGCGGACCAGCGCGGCATAGAGGGCGTTATAGTTGCGGAATGCATCGGGAATCGCGATGGCCCCGATGAAGTCGGACTTCCACCGGGTCTCGACCCGATAGGCTTTGGCAAAAACCGGCTTGCCACCGCGCAGCACGATCAGCGTTGCGCCAAGCGAACCGGTCCCGCTCGACAGGTTCTCGCTCGCCCGGCTTTCGGTCAGTTCCCCTGCCAGCGTCAACGGCGCGGCCGGATCGAACTTGCCGGCCGCGCGAAGTTCGGTGGCGAAGGTTTCGCCCAGGAACACGGCAAAATTGCTACCCTTGACCGGGTGCATGGTTGATCCGCGGATGTTGATGCTGCGTGCATCGACCCCCTTGGCTACGGTGAACGGCCCGAGCGCCAGTGCCGGAATTTCGGCTGCCCGCAGCACCTGCAGCGTTTCGATCGAGGCCGGAATCTCATCCACCGCCATGCTGACGCAGCCTGAAGTCAGCAGCGCGACACCGATCGCCAGCGCCGCCGCCTGGGCCCGGCGCCGACCATGCGGCAGCATCAGCGCGGGAACGCCGGATCGGCGAACAGGTTGTTGGTTCCGCGCGCCATGACCTGGCGAACCAGATCCCGCACCGCTAGGTCGGCCTTCTTGTACTGCGTCCCGGGGAACACGTCCTTGACCTTGCCGATGGTGGTGACCAGCTTGTGCAACACCACGGTCTTGATCGGCG
>CALCQB010000350.1 GCA_937897535.1 uncultured Novosphingobium sp.
CCGCATTCTGCATCGCATGGCTTTCGTCGAAGACAATGACCCCGTCGAAGTCGGTTCCGAGCCAATCGACGATCTGCTGGACCCGCGAAACCCGGTTCTCGCGCGCGTCGGAGCGTAGCGTGGCATAGGTTGTAAAAAGGATGCCCTGCTCAAGCCGGATCGGCGTGCCTTGGCGAAAGCGGGCGAGCGGTGTGACCAGTAAGGGCTCCTGATCCAAGGCTCGCCAGTCGCGCTGGGCATCTTCGAGCAACTTGTCCGACTTCGAAATCCAGACCGAGCGTCTGCGGCCCTTGAGCCAGTTGTCGAGCAATATCCCTGCAACCTGCCGCCCCTTGCCCGCGCCCGTGCCGTCGCCAAGGAACCAGCCCTTGCGAAACCGGACTGCGGTGTCGCACTCATCGGGCGCGGCTTCGACCTTGTCCCAGGTCGCATCAACTGACCATTTTCCGGCCAGATGATCAGCATGGGCCTCGCCCGCATAGATCACCGATTCCAGTTGGGCATCGGACAGCAGTCCCCTTTCGACCAAACCCGCAGGCAGATGCGGGCGGTAATTCGGTTTGGGCGGTGCGACTGAGGACATCGCCGCCGATTGCACAAGGCGGGTCGGATGCGGCTGGGCGCCGGCAATGCGGATCGATTGGAGGGTGTAGGGCTCATAGAGCGTGTCGGAGAGCTTGCCGTCGCTGGGCGACTGCCAGTCGATCAGCTCATAGTCGAGCGGCACACCTGATGGCTCTGGTGGCGGAACTGGAACCAAGCGCAGCTTCGACCCAGTCGTTTTGAAGGCTGGGGAGCTGCGGGAGGCGACCAGCGGTTGGATTGCCGATGCCGTGATCGGCTGACGCGGCGACAAGTCGGTGATCAGCCAGCGTAGCAACATCGCGAGATCAGGAGCCATGCCGGGCGATGCCGGGAACTGCGCGGGATCATCCGCAGGCACCTTGTCGATCACCGTCAACCGGGTCTCGACCGAGGTGCCGTGCGGTGCGAAGACGCTGCCAGCGATCGTCGCGGTGAATACCACGCGAGCCTTGTCCTGCAGCCGGACAAAACCCTCGCGCCACGCCTTGTGATCGGGCGCGCAGTTCGCCCCGGTGATCGCAACGAGCCGCCCGCCGTCGGCAAGTCGCGCCACCGCCGAGGACAGATGCCGGAAGGCCGCGTCGGCCACGCGGGTTTCGACATGGACCGCGGTCGAGAATGGCGGGTTCATGACGATGCAACTGGGCACCAGACCTGCATCGAGCCGATCGTGGATTTGGGCTGCGTCGTGCATCGACACGAGCGAGCCTTCGAACAGGCTGCCAAGCAGCGCTGCCCGCAAATCGGCGACTTCATTCAGCGCGAGCCTGCATCCGGCGAGGTCGGCTATGATCGCCAGAAGCCCTGTGCCCGCCGAGGGCTCGAGCACAAGTTCGCCCGGGCGGAAGCCTGCTGCGAACCCGGCCACCCATGCGAGGCCCACGGGCGTCGAGAATTGCTGGTAGGCCTGCATCTCCTCGCTGCGCCGGGTCTGGGTCGGTGCGAGCCGGGCAATGCGTTCGACGAGCTTCAGCCGTTCGAATGGATCGGCGGTCTTTGCATGGATTGCCGGACCATAGCGGCGCATGAACAGCAACTGGGCGACCTCGACCGCTTCGTAAGCGGCCTTCCAGTCCCAGGCGCCGCGCGCATCACTTGCGCCAAAGGCGGATTGCATTGCTGTGCGGATGGCAGGGGCGTCGATCCGGCGACCAGCGGCAAGGTGGCCGAGGAGGTCATGGGCTGCGGCGATGATCGAGGCAGCGGTCTGTTTGGGGCAAGCGAAGGCAAGCGGGCGCGAGGAAGCACCCGCCAAAGGCGAGTTGGTCATGGAATTGTTCCTTTGAATTGGAGAGATTGAGTGGTCCGGCCCTGCGCTCAGGCGGGTGGGATGTAGGCGTCGTAGGGATTGCCGGGGGCGAGATGGCCGAATGGCGTCATGACAAAGTCATCGTCATCACGACCGACCGCGCACAGGACATAGCGGGTCTCGCCGCTGACAACCTCGGTGCATTCCATCAGGGCGAGGTCGCCAGCTTTCGCCGCCTTCATCAGCGTTTCGAAGTTGGCACGGGCGTAGTCAGGAATTGCCATGGCTGATCTCCCCGTTGGCTGCGGCTTCCGTGTAGAAACGGTCGAACAGCGTGTGGGTCGATTCCGACCGGATCGTGCTGGCGGTGATCAGCATGGCTAGTCCGCCAAAGCCATCTGGTCGCATTTTCGAACAGGTGAACGCCATGGTGACGGTCAGGTGATCGAGGTCGAGCGAGCGGCGCACGATATCCTGCAGAACGTCGGGCCAGAGATCACCGCACATGTCGAGCTCGATGTCATCCTCGCCCAGAATCGCGTCGGGCTGTTCGTCGATCAGCTTCTGCGCCAGGAGGCCGATCGGATCCTGCAGCGCGATGAGCGTGAGCCCGAGAGCGGCCGCGAGCAGCAGCGCGAGCGACAGCGCGGTGCGCACGCCGCGCCGCTTCACGGCCGGCCGATT
>CALCQB010000351.1 GCA_937897535.1 uncultured Novosphingobium sp.
GCGCTGCTGTTCGTGGTGTTCCAGGCGGTGTTCAGCTGGGCGACCCCGTTTGCCGACGCGCTCGAAGCTGCGATCGGCTGGCTGATCGAGCAGGTCCGCGCGACGGTTCCCGCCAGCCTGGCGCGCGATCTGGTGACCGACGGGATCCTTTCGGGCGTCGGCTCGGTCGTGGTATTCCTGCCGCAGATCGTGATCCTGTTCTTCTTCATCCTGGCGATGGAGGCCTCGGGCTATATGGCCCGGGCCGCCTTCCTGATGGACCGGCTGATGGCCGGCGTCGGCCTCTCGGGCCGCAGTTTCATCCCGCTGCTGTCGAGCTTCGCCTGCGCGATTCCGGGAATCATGGCGACCCGCAGCATCACCGACCCGAAAGACCGGCTGACCACGATCCTGATCGCGCCCTTGATGACCTGTTCAGCCCGGCTCCCGGTCTATGCGGTGATCATCGCCGCATTCATCCCCAACCGGTCAGTGCTGGGGCCGGTCGGGCTTCAGGGGCTGGTCCTGCTCGGGCTTTATGCGTTCGGGATCGTCGCGGCGATGCTGGTGGCGCTGGTCTTGCGTCGCTCGGTGACCAAGGGTGCGGCTTCGGGCTTCATCATGGAGCTACCCAAGTACCAGATGCCGCATCCCGGCGACCTGCTGATCGGATTGTGGCAGCGCGCCTGGATCTTCCTGCGCCGCGCCGGCACAATCATCTTCACGGTCACCGTGGTGCTGTGGCTGCTGCTCAACTTCCCGCGCGCCGCGCCGGGTGAGGACCAGGTCGATGCCTCGATCGCCGGGCACCTCGCCAATGGCCTTGCGGTGGTGGTCGAGCCGATCGGCTTCAACCGCGATATCGCGCTGTCGCTGATCCCGGCGATGGCCGCGCGCGAAGTGGCGGTCAGCTCGCTCGCGACATCCTATGCGGTCAGCGCGACTGATGACGAAGCGGCCCAGGCCCAGCAACTGGGTGACCGGCTCAAGGCAAGCTGGTCGCTGCCGACGGCCCTGGCGTTCCTCGCCTGGTTCGTGTTCGCGCCGCAGTGCATGAGCACGATCGCGGTTACCCGGCGCGAGACGAATGGGTGGAAATGGCCCGCGTTCATGCTGATCTACCTGTTTGCGCTGGCTTACCTGTTTGCCGGGCTGACCTACTGGACGGCGGTGTGGCTGGGGCTGGGCTAGCAATTTCTCTCGCTTAAGTGCGAAAGGGTTCAAGGCTCACCCGAAGAACCGAAGATGTTCGGTTCGCGGCAAAGCCGCACTCATTCGCCGCCTTCCCGTTTGATTCAACCATGCGCGATCGAAGCCTGCGGCCCAGCGCATCGCCTTCGGTTCTTCGGGTGAACCTAAATCCTTCGCGCCTTTGGGAGAGCCCTTTCACCACCTGTGGGAAAATCCAGCGCTGCCAATCTGGAACTCGCCCCGCCAAGGCGCTAGGCCATCGCCAAGCAATTCAAAGGGACTCGATTCGATGGCAGGCAGCGTCAACAAGGTAATTTTGATCGGCAACCTTGGGGCCGATCCCGAGGTGAAGTCGTTCCAGAACGGCGGCAAGATCTGCAATCTGCGGATCGCCACCAGCGAGAACTGGAAGGACAAGAACACCGGCGAAAAGAAGGAGCGGACCGAGTGGCACACCGTCGTGCTCAATTCGGACGGGCTGGTCGGCGTGGCCGAGCGGTTCCTGCGCAAGGGCTCGAAGGTCTACATCGAAGGCCAGCTTCGCACCCGCAAGTGGCAGGATGCCTCGGGCAATGATCGCTACAGCACCGAAGTCTCGGTCGGCGGGATGGGCGGCGTGCTGACCATGCTCGATGGCGCGCCGGGTGGCGGCCAGGGCGGCGGCGGTGGCGGCGGCAACTATGGCGGCGGTCAGCGCTCGGGCGGGGGTGACTTTGGCGGCGGGCAGGGCGGCGGCCAGCGTTAGATCGGAAGAGCACACGTCTGAACTC
>CALCQB010000352.1 GCA_937897535.1 uncultured Novosphingobium sp.
CGGCGCGCTGGAACCTGGCCCATGCCCGCGAATTCGACGGGACCGGGGCGGCGCTTGACTGGTGCTATCTCAAGGATCTGGGCCCTTCAGCGCTGGTCCCGCTGGCCGAGCTTGAGGCACAGCAGGGTCCGCACAGCGGGAATGCCGGCGTGCTGCGCTGGCAGATCCAGCAACGGATGGTTGCAGAGCGCGCGGATGGCGGCTGGACCTTGCTCAACAACCGCCGGCTTGCACAGACCGAGGCCCTGCTCGGCCCGCGCTTCACCCAGGCCCAGACTTACAAGGAGTTCTGCCTGCGCTATGTCGATTGACCTCCCCCGCGAAACGGCTGAAATGATTGCCATGACCCGCCGCGTCCTTCTGGTCGATGACGACCCGCATATCCGTGCTTTGCTGGCCTTCGCCTTCGACAAGGCCGGCTACGCGGTCGAGGAGGCCGGCGACGGCGAGGAAGCGCTCGACGCAGTCGCGCGGCAGGCCCCCGACCTGGTCGTGCTTGATATCAACATGCCGCGGATGGACGGGCTCGAGGTTTGCCGCCGCCTGCGCGCGACCGGCGACCTGCCGGTGCTGTTCCTCTCCAGCCGCGACGACGAGTTCGACCGGGTGCTGGGGATCGAGCTCGGTGCGGACGACTATGTCACCAAGCCGTTCTCCCCGCGCGAGGTCGTCGCCCGCGCCAACGCGATCCTGCGCCGTTCCGCCCCCCGTCCGGCGCAGGAAACCCCCGCGGCCGGCGCGATCGCCAAGGGCCAGCTGCGGCTCGATCCCGAGGGCTGGACTGCGCACTGGGCCGGGGCCGAGGTCGCGCTGACGGTCAGCGAATTCAACATCATCAAGGCGCTGGCGCTCGCGCCGGGGCGGATCCTCAGCCGCGACCAGCTGATCGACCAGCTCCATGGTCCGGGCTTTGCGATCACCGACCGGACGATCGACAGCCACATCCGCAACCTGCGCCGCAAGTTCGGCGAGGCCGGCGGCAGCGACGCGATCGAGACCAAGGCCGGGGTCGGCTACCGGCTCGGCCCGTGCCTCGGCGCGGGTGCCGGCGCAGGTGAGGGCAGCGCCTGATCCGGCGGCTGGTCATTGCGCTGCGCCCGGCCGCGCGGCGGCTGTGGCCGGTCCCGCGGCTGCGCTGGCTGCTGCTGTCGGTCCTGCTGTTCGCCGCCGCGCTGCCCGGGTTCGCCGCGCTGAGCCTGCGGGTCTATGAGAACGCGCTGGTCCGCCGGACCGAGGCCGAGGTCAGCGCCCAGGCCGCCGCGCTCGCCGCCAGCACCGCGCTGTTCTGGTCCGTCCCCAGGAAGGGCCGGACCACGACGCTGACTTTCCCGATCGAGGAAGGCCGGCTCGATCCCTACGCGGCCGCGCTGACCACCGGGATCGACCTCAGCACCAGCGTGATCCTGCCCGAACGACCGCCCGCGCAGCCCGCTGCATCGCCGCCCGACCCCGCTGCACTCGCGGCGGCGCGGCGGATCGCCCCGGCGATTGCCGAAACCAAGGCGGCAACGCTCGCCTCGATCGTTCTGCTCGACCGCGAAGGGACGATGGTTTCGGGCCAGCAGGTCGGCCTCTCGCTGGGCGACCTGCCCGAAGTCCGCGCGGCGCTGGCCGGCGGCGCGCAAACCGTGCTGCGGGCCAATTCGTCGTATCAGCATTCCTACCTGCTGAGCTGGCTGAGCCGGGCCACCGACATCCGCCTTCACCATGCCCGCGCGATCACGGTGGACGGCCAGGTCGTCGGGGTGGTGCTGGTCTCGCGCTCGCCCTCGGCGCTGTTCCGCGGAATGTGGGAGGACTGGGGCAAGATCGCGATCGGGGTCGGGGTGATCTTCGTCGTGCTGGTCGGGATCGCCGCGATCCTCGCCCGCACGATCGTCGCCCCGCTCGAGCGGCTGTCCGCCGCGACCCGTGCGCTGGCCGAAGGCCGCAGCGCCTGGCTGCGCCGTCCGACGCTCGAGGTGAGCGAGGTCCAGGGACTCTACACCGATTTCACCGCGATGGCCGAGGGGATCGAGCGGCGCGGGCGCTACCTGCGCGATTTCGCCGCCAGCCTCAGCCACGAATTCAAGACCCCGCTCGCAGGGATTCGCGGCGGAATCGAGCTGCTGCAGGATCACGGCGCCAGCATGAAGGCGGCCGAACGCGCGCGGTTCCTGTCCAACATGGAAGGCGACGCGGACCGGCTGGCCAAGCTGGTCAGCCGCCTGATGGAACTGGCCAAGGCCGACATGGCCACCGCGCGGGTAAACCGCGAAGCGCGCGCCGATGCCGCCAGCGTGCTCGCCCGCCTCGCCGACGCGCACAGCGCCCCGGGCTTCGCGCTGACCTGGACGATTCCAGCGGACTTCCCCGCGCTCGACATCGAGGAAGAAGCGCTCGAAACCGTCCTCGCCACCCTGATCGAAAACGCCCGCCAGGCCGGCGCCACCGCGCTCGCCGTGACCACCGGACAAGACGGCGAGTTCGCCAGCCTCGCGCTGACCGACAACGGCCACGGCGTGCCCGAGGCCGACCGCATCCGCGTGTTCGACCCGTTCTTCACCAGCCGCCGCGAGACCGGCGGGACCGGGCTGGGCCTGCCGATCGCGCGGGCGCTGGCGGAGAGCCGGGGCGGGAGTCTGGAACTGGGCGAAGGGGGCGGAGGGGCGTGCTTTGTGCTGACACTGCGGGTGGCGGGGTGAGACATCAACGATGTCTTGCCAGAATGGTGTTACTGACCTCATATATGTAGCACCGACACAAGTAGAGGCTGATTCAGTGACCGAGAACCAAGAAGTCGACGAATCTGCGACAGAGGTTTCTGTTAGTTTTGGTGAGATCACAGAAGATGACCTCGGCCTCAATTCCGAAGACATCCAGCAGCTGTTGGTGGCTCCAACCGATTGGACGATCGGCGTACTGATTGATCTTCTGAAGAAAGGGAAGATTGATCTCCAACCGAATTATCAGCGGCGCATTGCTTGGGGCGAGGAAAAAATGTCTCGCTTCATCGAGAGTCTCTTCATGCGGTTACCGGTACCACAAATCGTCTTAGCGGAAATGAAGCCCGGCGTTTTTGCGGTTATCGACGGCAAACAGAGGATGAACTCCTTAGCCCGATTTTGTATAGATGAACAGCTGCCGTTGAGATTGGATAACTGCGAATACCGCAAAGATCTTAACCAAAAAATATACGACGATCTTTTAGATGATTCTAATTTTGAACCTTCAGTTGATGCATTCCAGAGTCACACAATTAGAACAGAGATCGGAAGAGCACA
>CALCQB010000353.1 GCA_937897535.1 uncultured Novosphingobium sp.
GTCAAGCTGGACCGCGACCGCCTGGTGAAACCGCAGTGCGCGCCACCAGCAGCCGAGCACGAATTCGACATAGCGCAACGGGGCGGGGGCATCCCCGGCCTCGCGGATCAGGTGCCGCTGCTTGTGATGGATCAGTGCTGTGTTGAGCTCGTCGAGGCCCTCGATCTCGAGGAATGCCTCGATATCCTCGTCCTCACCGGCCCAGGCCGGGCTGTCCCCGCGGCATTGCTCCAACGCCTCGTCGGGCTTGGCGGCGGACCAGCCCCAGGCGGCGTCGGAATAAAGCCCGAGCATCATGTAGGGGCGGTGGAGGTTGCCCTTTTCGAAGGCGAGGTCGCTCTCGTTGCCCATCGCCACGGTCGCTCCGGTGATCGGCTCGCCCTCGTGACCGGCAACCGCATCGGCCAGCTCCTGCCAGCCAATTACCTCAACCGCATCGATGCTGGCGCGGCGGCACAACCGCATCATCTCGCCGCCGGTCGCAACCAGCGCGCCGCGCAGGATCCGCTCAGCCTCGGCCAGTTCGCGCCGCTCGAACAGGTCGCGCAGGGTCTCTTCCCAAGCCGCTTCCCCGGCGGCGGTGGCAAATGTGGTTTGCAGGACGTGCGTCATGCCGGTTCCTTGGATCGCAGGGCCCCAAGCCCCGCCTTGGCCGTCAAGGTAAGGCGAAATGGTCAGCGCCCGGTTAACCGCGTGACAATTTGTAGTCCCGGGGGAACGCAAACGGCCGTGACGGGTTCAACCCGCAACACCCGCAATCGGATTTCAACCATGGAAAGCCCCCAGATCTTTGCCGGCGCAGGTTTGCTAGGCATCCTCGCCGGGTCGTTTCTCGCCGGGATTACCCCGGCCACGCTGAAGCCGATGGAGCCGCCCGAATGGCGCCAATTGGCCGCCGCCCAGCGCGAGCAGACCGCTGCGCTTTACGCCTATTCGATGCCCGAGGACCTCTCGCCGCGAATCGGGTTCGGCAATCCGGCCTTGCACGAGCGCTATGTCGAATTGGCCTCGGCCGAAGTGAGTTTCGCGCCTGCACCGCTGGCCGAACGTCCGGCAGCTCTGCCCCCGGCGCCCGAACCGATCCCCCAGACCGGCAACGAGGAGACGATTGCCAACCTGAAAGCGGTCAGCGACGGCTTCGATTCGCCACCCGCCGACCAGCCCGAGCCTGTCCAGCAGCAGGCCGACGGCGCCGAACTCTAGCGCCCGACCAGCACCGGTGTGCTGACCAGCGCGGTGTCATAGGGCCGCGCCAGCCCGCGCAGGATCCGCGCCTTGACCGCCGGATCGCCGGCCACCAGCGCGTCGGCCTCGCCCTGGCTTTTGGCGCGGACTACCGCCAGCCCGGTATCCCCGCCGAGCGGCCCGGCGCTGGCGACCCGGCCTTCGGCGTGGAGTTTCTTCCAGTAACGGCGATGCTCGTCGAGCCCCGGCCCCTTGAACGGCTGGCCCTTTTTCCAGGCCGGGCCGGGAGCCAGCACCACCGCATAGAGCCGGCCCTTGGCGACCGGTACAGTCGCCGCCTTGTCCGGCTCGGCCTGGCGCGGCGCTTCGGCCGGCTTCTTCGGTGCGGCTGCGGCGGGCAGCGCGATCAGGCTCAGCGCTGCAACCAGCGCCGCGATAGTCTTCGAATGCATTGGGCGACCCCTCGCTCCGGTTTGTGTCGTCGCCGCCCTAGCCACGCGCCGCCCCCTGCGCTGCCCCGCTGCGCCATGCCGTGCCCGCGCTGCGGCAGGCCCGCCTTATTCGGCCGCCGGGCGTCCGCGCCGCAGCAGGAAGGCCAGGAACAGCACGGTGAACAGCGCATCGCCGAGCAGGATCCAGCCGGCCCCCGGTAGCGCGCGCCCGGCCTGAACCTCGGGCAGCATCAAGGCGACCACGCCGATCTTGCCCAGCACCCCGGCCCACAGCACCGACCCCAGCCGCACCGGATCGCGCGCGACCATCGCATAGACCAGCCCGAAACAGCCGACCAGCAAGGCCACGATCCGGTCGTTGACGGTTGCCCCGAGCACAAGGCCAGGCACCGCGACCAGCAGGTTGTAAGCCGCCGCCGCCCCCAGCATCAGGCTCCATCCGCGCATCGGCTCAGCCCCGGCCGGACAGGCGGCGGCGGTTGTCGCGGACCGGCTTGGCATAGTGCGCCAGCGCCTTGGCGTGGAGCACTTCGGGCGAGGCCGGAACCCCGCCGCTCAGCAGCGCCGGCCACAGCGTCAGCGCGGCGGCGACCTTCTCGTCGACCATCCGCTGCCCCTCGCGCGCGGCCCGCGGCCCGCCACCGAGCATCAACCACGACCGCAGCCAGATCACCGTCCCGGCATCCCACGCCAGCAGCCAGGTCTGCGAGGCCAGTTGCACAGGGGTCGGGCGGGATGAGGGCATGGATGGGTCCTTTATGCTGCACTGCAACATAGGAACGCTAGCGCAAAGCCGCAAGCGCGGCGAGACAAATCGGGTGGGTAACAAGGGCGACACAGTGTCACCCGCCTGTCACCCGGGCTGCGCGCGGCCCGAAACCGCCGGAATCCGCGTCCCGAGGGCCAAAACAGCCGCGCCGGGTGACAGGTGACACGCCGCTCAGCCGAACTTGCCGAACCGCGCCCGGCTCTCGCCCTCGTCCAGCGCGTGGCGGCGCAGTGCCCCTTCGCCCGCCTCGGCGCTGTCGCGCAGGGCTTTGCCCGCCTCGTCGAGCCAGACCACCGGGCCTTCCTCGACCTGTTCGAGCATTTCCTCCCATCGTTCCGACCAGAACTCGGCCGCCGCGCCATAACGGCTCAGCCGCTGCGCGCCCTGGCTGTTGCGGCGCGACAGCAGATAGACCGTCAGCCGCTCGTCGAAATGCCGCCGCGTGCCGACTTGCGCTCCGCCATGGAACACCGGCACCTCGACCCCGTGCAGCGCGCGCTCCAGCGCGGCCTGGTGCAGCGCGTCATAGCCATGCTGGAACGCCGCCTCCCAGGCGATGTCGAACGGCTCGCCCTTCAGCCGGTTGCGCAGCTTGTAGGCCGATTGCCGCGACATGCCGACCGCCTTGGCCGCGCTGGAAACACAGGCGCAAGCCCCCAGCGCGCGCAGGAACGCCGCCATCTTGGGCTTGGTCCAGCGATCATCGGGCGCGATATGCGGCACGTTGGAGGGGTGGTCTGCCGCAGCAGAGGCGGCAGACGGGGCGGTGCGGGGAGATGGCTTGCTCATCGGCAAGGTTAAGGCAGATTCGGGCGGAGTAGGAAAATGGTTTTGGGAACACCAAGCTTGAACGAGAGTTGAAAGAGTCAGGCCGCGTCTTTCAGCCCCGCTTCACACTTCAGCCGCAACCCCAGCGCGCCCAGCACCTTGAGCAGGGTTTCGAGAGTCGGATTCCCGCCCTCGCCCAGCGAGATCGGAAGAGCGTCGTGTAG
>CALCQB010000354.1 GCA_937897535.1 uncultured Novosphingobium sp.
AGCCCTGGCGCGCCTTGAAGCGGCGGTTGGTCTTGTTGATCACATAGGTGCGGCCGCGGCGACGGATCACGCGGTTGTCGCGGTGGCGACCCTTGAGCGACTTGAGGCTGTTGCGAATCTTCATGGTTTTCCTCGGGGCGGCTGCGCGCCGCTGAATTTGAAGCCGGGCCGTTACGGACGACTCGGTTTGAAGTCAAGACTTGGGGCGCATTTCGCTCAACTTCCGCTCCCATTGCAGCGCATCGGCCACGATCGTGTCGAGATCGGCGTATTGCGGCACCCACGGCAGCGTCGCCTTGATCCGCTGGTTGTCCGAAATCAGCGAATCGGGATCGCCGGCCCGGCGCGGGGCGAGCTTGCGGACGATCCTCTGGTTGGTGACCCGGTCTACCGCATCGAGCACCTCGAGCACCGAATAGCCCCGGCCATAGCCGCAGTTCATCGTCAGCGAGCGCTGTGGCTGCTCGATCAGCGCCTCAAGCGCCAGGACATGCGCGGCGGCAAGGTCGCTGACATGGATATAGTCACGCACCCCGGTGCCATCAGGTGTATCGAAATCGGTCCCGAACACGCCGACTTCGGCGCGTTTGCCCAATGCCGCCTCGACCGCGACCTTGATCAGGTGGGTTGCGCCTGCGGTCGACTGCCCGGTCCGGCCCTGCGGATCGGCCCCGGCCACGTTGAAATAGCGCAGCGCGCAGAAGTTGAGCGGATGGGCCGCCGCGGTATCGCGCAGCATATACTCGGTCATCAGCTTCGACATGCCATAGGGATTGATCGGGCGCTGCGGGGTGTCCTCGGTCACCGGCGAAACCTCGGGAATGCCATAGGTCGCGGCGGTCGAGCTGAAGATGAAGTGCGGCACGCCCGCCGCCACGGCCGCGGCGATCAGCGCCCGGGTCTTGGCGGTGTTGTTGTGATAGTACTTGAGCGGATCGGAAACCGATTCCGGGACCACCACCGATCCCGCGAAATGCATCACTGCGCGGGTGCCGTGTTCGGCAAAGATCCGCGCCAGCAGGTCAGCGTCCTCGATATCGCCCTGGTAGAACGGCACGCCATCGGGCACGGCAAAGCGGAAACCCGTCACCAGGTTGTCGATCACCGCGACCGGCCAGCCGGCATCGTGCAGGGCAAGGACCGCGTGGCTGCCGATATAGCCGGCGCCGCCGGTGACGAGGACGGGCAATTTCTGGGTCATGATCGCGTCGTGGCCCAGCAGCGCGGACCGATCAAGTTGCATTCGTTTGCGCCGTTCAGCCAGCGGCAAGGATCGCGCGCCAACAGGGTGAGCGGGGCACAATTGTTTCACTTCCAAAGGGCTTTCCGATGCATTCCTTTCCCGTCCGGCTCGTTCCCGCCGCTGCCGCCGCAGTGCTGGCGCTGACCGGAACTGCACTACTGGCCCAGCCCGGCGGCTGGGGTGGGCCGGGCTGGGGCGCCGCACCCGGCTGGTCGAGCCGCAACGTCCGCGCTGCACCCTCGCTCGAGGGGCAGATCGACGTCGCCCGGTTCCGCGCCGACGGGGTCGATCCCGCCGCGCTGGTCAAAGGGCCGATCGTGGTGATCCGCATGCCGGGCGATGAAGGTGCCGACGATGCCCGTCTCACCGCCACGTTCGAGGCGGCGGTCGAAGGCCAGCTGGTCAAGGCCGGCTATCAGGCCGGGCAGGGCGGCGAAAGCGGCGGGCAGATCGCCGAAGTGCGGATCGTCCGGGTCGAAGCCGAACCGGCCGAGGAAAAGCGCAATCCGGTCAGCGGCGAGATGTCGGTCGGGGTGTCGAACCGCGGTTCGATGGTCGGACTGGCGCTGGCGGTCGATGGCTCGAAGCCGCGCACGGCGCTGGTCGCGACCCGGCTCGAAACCCGGATCCGCGACCGCGCCAGCGGCCAGGTCTTGTGGGAGGGCCGGGCCCAGATGTTCAGCCGCGACGGCGACGAGCGCTGGGACGACGATGCCATCGCCGCGCGACTCGCCAGGTCGCTGTTCGCTGGTTTCCCGGCCCGCACCGGCGAGCTGCGCGAACGGCGCTAGCGCTTGCATCGGCAGGGGAACGGCAGCACAACGCTTGCGTTATGAAGCCGATGAGAGGTCGCCTGCCATGAACCGCGTGCGGATTGCGATCCTTGGCTTGGGGCTGGCCGCCTTGGCGGGCTGTGTCACCCCGGTCGGCCCGGTTGAGGTAACCCGGTTTCACGTCGAGGATGTCTCGCCCTTGGGCAAGGGCACGATCGCAGTCGAGCCAGCCGCGGGGGCCGATGCCAATTCACTCGAATGGCAGACCTATCGCGGCGCGGTGATGCGCCAGCTGATCCTGGTTGGCTATGCCGAGGCCGCACCTGGCAGCGGCGCGCAAGTGGCGACGCTCAAGCTGGCGCGCAGCACGATCCTGCCCGATGGCAGTTCCGGCCCGGTCAGTGTCGGGCTGGGCGGATCGACCGGCAGCTATGGCTCGGGCCTGGGCGTCGGGGTTGGCTTCAATCTCTCGCCCAAGCCCAAGGCAATGGTTGCGACTGACCTGGCGGTCTCGATCCGCGATCGGGCCAGCGGCAAGGTCTTGTGGGAAGGGCGGGCCAGCTTCACGGTCGGCTCGGGCTCCCCGCTCGCCAGCACGGGCCTCGCCGCCCCGAAAATGGCCGAGGCGCTGTTCCAGGGCTTCCCCGGCAACTCCGGCGAGACGATCCTCGTCCAATGAGCGACATTCTGATCGATGCCGCGTTCGACAGCGGGAATATTCAGGTCCTTGCGATCGAAGGCGCCAGCGCGCGGCTGGCGATCCGCAAGGATAAGGACTCCGATTTCTACCAGTGGTTTCACTTCCGCGTCGCGGGCTGCGCGGGGCGTGCGCTCGAGCTCAGGATCACCGGGCTAGGCGGCTCGGCCTACCCCGGCGGCTGGCCCGGCTACCGCGCGGCGGTCAGCGAGGACCGCACGTTCTGGGGCCGCGCTGCCTCGAGCTATGACCCTGCCGAGGACGGCGGCACCCTGACGATCCGCTATACACCTGCTGCCGATCTCGCCTGGTTCGCTTACTTCGCGCCCTATTCGATGGTGTGTCATCACGATCTGGTCGCTGGTGCAGCGCTGACCGAGGGCGTTACGCACCGGGTGCTGGGCCGCAGTCTGGAGGGCCAGCCGATCGATTGCCTCGAACTGGGCGAGGGTGACAAGCAGGTCTGGCTTTATGCCCGTCAGCATCCGGGTGAATCGATGGCCGAATGGTGGATGGAAGGCGCGCTCGATTGCCTGACCGATCCGGCCGATCCGGTCGCGCGCAAGCTGCGCCAACTGTGCCGGTTTCACATCGTTCCCAACGTCAACCCGGACGGCTCGGTGCGCGGGCACCTGCGCACCAACGCCGCCGGGATCAACCTCAACCGCGAATGGGCCACGCCAAGTGCGGAGAAATCGCCCGAGGTACTGTGCATCCGTAATGCCATGGATCAGACCGGAGTTGATTTCGCGATCGACGTCCACGGCGACGAGGCGATTGCAGCGGTGTTCCTCGCCGGGTTTGAAGGCATCCCGTCGTGGACCGCCGAACTCCAGTCGGGCTATGATCGCTACAAGGCGATCCTCGCCCGCCGCACCCCCGATTTCCAGACCCGGCTCGGCTATCCGGCCGCAGGCAAGGGCAAGGCCAACCTGACGATGAGCACCAACCAGCTCGCCGAACGCTTCGGCGCGGTATCGATGACGCTGGAGATGCCGTTCAAGGACAACGACGACCTGCCCTGCCCGGCGCAGGGGTGGAGCCCCGAACGCAGCGCGATCCTGGGCCGCGATTGTCTGGGCGCACTGCTGGAATGGCTGGAGGGCTGACCCGCCGGTTCAGGCCGCGCGCTTGGCCGCCCGCAGCAGTGATCCTGCCGCCATCGGCACGAAGGCCAGCCCCATGAACATCGCCGGGGCGATCACCGCGCCCCAATAGAAATTGTCGCCGCGCCCGGCGATCATGAAGGCGAGGGCATAGCCGAGGAACAGCAGGGTCGCGAACTGCCCGGCCGGGCTTTTCCAGCCCGACCAGCCGAACACTGCCAGGACCACCAGCGGTCCGGCGACGAAGTGCGGCAGGAACCGCAGGTTGCTCGACAAGACGACGTTGGAGAGCCAGCCCGACAGCCCGCGCAGCACCAACCAGTCGGGACCTTCAGGGTCGCTCGGCAAGACGTGCTGGCTGACTTGGGCCAGGTGCCAGGCAAGGTAGGCGAAGAATGCCACCGCCAGCGCGCTCCACGCGGCGCCTTCCTTCCAGTCGCGCCGCCAGAATGCCATCGCCGCCATCAGCAGCACGAACGGAAGGGCGTGTTCGCGGATCGCCAGCGCCAGGCCAGCGACAAGCAGCGCCGCCAGCCACTTCCGGCCCGGCCGGTGCAGTCCCATGGCCAGCGCCAGCAGCATTCCGGCCCACAGTTCGTGGAGCACGAAATAATAGCGGTTGAGCCCCAGCGACGCGCCGAGGAACAGCAGCGCCATGGCAAAGCGCCGCAGCCGCGGGTCCAGCCCTTCATCGCCCAGCCGCCGCCACCAGGCCCACAGCGTCGCGGCCAGCAAGGCGATCGCGGCGATCAGCAGTCCGGGGACCACCGCATCTGCACCCTTGCCCGGATCGCCCAGCAGGGCCGCCAGATAGGCCAGGGTCGGCAGCCGCACCGCAACTCCGGGGCGCAGCGGATAATGCGCCTTGCGGTGCTCCTCGGCGGCGACTTTGTAGTAATTCTCGCCGTGCCCGATCCGGGCGATCACCCGGTCATAGAGCGCCAGATCGTCATCGCGCGGGCGCTGGGTTTCGGGACGCTTCTGGCCGGCGACATTCTCGACGAACCCGGCGACGTCGGTCTTGCTCTCGCCAGCCTTGATCGGAACCAGTGCGGCGGCGACCAGCAGCGCGAGCAGCGCGCCCAGCAGCAACCGCGCCGGCAGCTGCCGCCAGCTGGCAAAGCGGTCTGCGGCAAGGCTGGTCGTCTGGTTCATCGCGTCCCCCGTTTCGCGGGGCCTTGTGCATTTTGGGGAAATCGCACGCAAGCGGTCGCTGCCCGATATGCCCGTTAGCTTGCGATTCAGCAGGGCTACCCTACATTGGCGGTGAAAGGACCGATTGCATGAACAACGAGGAACAGCCGAGCGGCAACCCGTGGATGAAGAACCTCCTGATCTGGGGCGGGATCTTCCTGGCGCTGCTGCTGGCTGTATCGATGTTCAACAACAAGGCCGAGGTGCCCGGCACCCAGCTGGGCTATTCCGAATTCCGCGCCCAGGTGACCAACGGCAAGGTTGAATCGGTCCAGGTTTCCGAAAACAAGATCACCGGCAAGCTCAAGGACGGCAAGACCTTCAGCACCATCCCGATCCCCAATGACAGCACGCTGCCGCAGTTGCTGCAGGAATCGGGCGTGCAGTACGAAGGCAAGGCGGTTGAGCAGCCCAGCCTGTTCGCCGCGCTGCTGATCAATGCGCTGCCGTTCCTGCTGCTGATCGGCCTGATGGTCTTTGCAATGCGCCAGTTCCAGAAGGGCGGCGGGGCCGGCGGGGCGATGGGCTTTGGCAAGAGCAAGGCCAAGATGCTGACCGAGAAGCAAGGCCGGGTAACCTTTGCCGACGTCGCCGGGATTGATGAAGCACGCGAAGAGCTGGAAGAAATCGTCGAGTTCCTGAAGGACCCGCACCGCTTTTCCAAGCTGGGCGGGCAGATTCCCAAGGGCGCGCTGCTGGTCGGCGCTCCCGGTACCGGCAAGACCCTGTTGGCCCGCGCGATCGCGGGTGAGGCCGGCGTACCGTTCTTCACCATCTCGGGCTCGGACTTTGTCGAGATGTTCGTCGGCGTCGGCGCGAGCCGGGTCCGCGACATGTTCGAACAGGCCAAGAAGAACGCCCCGTGCATCGTCTTCATCGACGAAATCGACGCGGTTGGCCGCCATCGCGGCCATGGGCTGGGCAATTCGAACGACGAGCGCGAGCAGACCCTCAACCAGCTGCTGGTCGAGATGGACGGGTTCGAGGCCAACGAAGGCATCATCATCATCGCCGCGACCAACCGTCCTGATGTGCTCGATCCGGCGCTGCTCCGCCCGGGCCGGTTCGACCGGCAGGTGATCGTGTCGGTTCCCGACATCGAAGGGCGCGAGAAGATCCTGGCGGTCCACATGAAGAAGGTTCCGCTCGCCCCCGACGTCAATCCACGGGTGATCGCGCGCGGCACACCCGGCTTTTCCGGGGCGGACCTCGCCAATCTGGTCAACGAGGCTGCGCTGCTGGCCGCCCGCCGCAACAAGCGGCTGGTCGCGATGCGCGAGTTCGAGGACGCCAAGGACAAGGTCATGATGGGGGCCGAGCGCCGCTCGATGGTGATGACCGACGAAGAAAAGAAGATGACCGCCTATCACGAGGCCGGCCACGCGCTGGTTTCGGTCAACGAGCCCGCGTCCGATCCGATCCACAAGGCCACGATCATCCCGCGCGGCGGGGCACTCGGCATGGTGGTGCGCCTGCCCGAGCGAGACCGCTATTCCTATCACCGCGATCAGATGCATGCGCAGCTGGCCGTCGCGATGGGCGGACGCGTCGCCGAAGAGATCATCTTCGGGCATGACAAGGTCTCGTCCGGGGCCAGCTCGGACATCCAGCACGCCACGTCGCTGGCCCGCTCGATGGTCACCCGCTGGGGGATGTCGGACAAGCTTGGCCCGCTGCAGTACGAGGAAACCCAGGAGGGCTATCTGGGCTACGGCGGCTCGGCCCGGACTTTCCAGTCGGCCGAGACCAACAAGCTGATCGATGCCGAAATCCGCGCGCTGGTCGATGGCGGTCACAAGCGTGCGACTGACATCCTCAAGACCCAGATCGAAAAGCTGCACCTGCTGGCCCAGGCGATGCTGGAATACGAGACCCTGACCGGCGAGGAGATCGACCAGTTGCTCAAGGACGGCAAGATCGACCGCCCGGCCGATCCGACCGGCTCGTCGCTGCTGCCGCCCGCCAAAGGCTCGGCCGTGCCGAAATCAGGCAAGCGCTTTGCCGGAACGGCGGCTCAGGGGGCTTAACCCTCCGCTCCCAGCCCGACCATCAGCGCCAGGAACAGCGTCAGCGCGACCAGCGCATAGCCGCACAGCGACAGGGTGCGCCAGGCGGCGGACAGCCGGGTCAGGCCATAGGTATGCCGGACCTGCTTGTAGATGTGCAGCGGCGGGATCAGGTTGAGTCCGACCGCCAGCACCGGCAGGCCGAGCGCGCGCAGCCCGGTCAGGACCGAGACCAGCAGCATCATGAAGCACAGCGAATAGGTCACGAAGACGGTGTGATCGTAGACGTGGAAGCGCCGCTTGAAGGCAAACAGCAGCCACACGAACGGCACCGACAGCGGGATCAGCGCCCAGGCGAACTTGTAGGCGTTCGATTGCAGCTTGTAGATCGCCAGTTGCGGGTTCTCGCTGGCCTGCTTGAACACCGCGTTGAGCGCCGGGATATCGCTTTGCAGGATCGGTTTGTTGGTCTTGGCCTGGGCCGCAGCTGCAGCCTCTTCCAGACTGACCGGGTCGTTGAGTTTGCGGATCGCCGCGATCCCCGATTTGCGGCCCTCGATCTCCCCGTCGAGCGCGTCGGTCGGCTGGCCGGCCTTGACCAGCTTGATCCGCTCTGCCTCGAGCCGCTCAATCTCCTTGAGGTTGGCATCCAGCCCGACGATGTGCTTGCCGTTGACATCGACATCGGCGGCATCGCCAAAGTCGAAGCTGGCCGACTTGACCACTGCAAACAGCAGGAACACGCAGAACAGGAACAGCGCGATCGGGCTGACATAACTCGCCCGGCGGCCGTCGATATATTCGCGGGTCAGCTTGCCCGGCTTCCACACCAGTAGCGGGATCGTCCGCCAGATCTTGCCTTCGAAGTGGAACACCCCGTGGAGCAGATCGTGAAAGAACGCCCCCAGCGTGCGGTGGACGTGCGCGGCCTGGCCGCAGGCGTGGCAATGGCTCCCGATCAGCACCGTCCCGCAATTGAGGCAGGCGGCCTCTGCGGTATGCCCGTCGCTGCCTTCGCCGTGGCTCGGCTCGACCGCCCTGGCGGTGAGCGCGCCCTGCGCGATGTCGCCGATGATTTCGCCGCCGTTGCTCATTGCTGACTCCCCGGATATCCGGTTCATGGTCCGGCAAGCTTGCTGCGGTCAAGCCGGGCCTTGCACATTCGGGAGTTGCTGATGAACCGTATCGCTCTGGCCGTGGCCATCAGTCTGGCCTTTGCCGCGCCGCTGGCCGCCGCGCCGGGCGACATGAACGTCGCGACCTTTCTGGCCAAGGCCGATGCGCTGAAGGCCAAAGGCGCGATGGCGCTGTTCTCGGCCGACTACAGGTTGCTCAAGAGCGAAGGCGAAGCCGCGGGGCAGGCCTATCGCGCCCGGCTCAACGCCGAACGCGCCGCCGGCAAACCGTCAAGCTGCCCCCCGAGCGGGGTCAAGGTCAATTCGGACAAGTTGATCGCGCACCTGCGGACCTATCCCGAGCCGGTGCGACCCAGGGTCAGCATGAAGCAGGCGATCGGCGACTTTTTCGCGCGGACCTATCCCTGCCGCTAGGCTGAATCGAACCGGCCCGCCTTCCGGTTGGAAAGCGGGCCGTTTCGGAATTCGGTAATCGCCGGGCGCTTACCCCTCGTAATCGCCGCCGATCGAGGTGTTGCGCACCGGAGCCGCCGCGGTGATCCGCAGCGCTTCGGCCGACTGGCTGAGCGAGCCGACATCGTCGATCTCGTCATCGTCGTCGGGCAGGACGCGCTGAAGCGAGCCGATCACCGATTCCTTGAGCAGGTCGGGCCGGACGGTCTGCTCGGCGATCTCGCGCAGCGCGACGACCGGGTTCTTGTCACGGTCGCGGTCGATCGTCAGTTCGGCCCCACCCGAAATCTCGCGCGCGCGCTGCGCGGCCATCAGCACCAGGTCGAACCGGTTGGGGATCTTGTCGACACAATCTTCAACGGTAACGCGCGCCATCGGGCACTCCAGTTCAGCAGAATTCGGGGATTTGATCCGCGCCTACACGTCCCTTGATTCGCAAGTCAAGGAAAATTCGCACAAATATTTGATATTTAACGATTATTCGTAAGAGGCAAAGCCGCGCGAATCGGGGGCGAGATTGCCGAACTTGGTGAACTCGCTCTGGAAGTGCAGGTTGACGTTGCCGGTCGAGCCGTGCCGCTGTTTCGAGATGATCACCGTGGCCTTGTTCACCACCTCGAGGTGGCGCTGCATCCAGGTATCGTATTTGGCGATCGCATCGGGCGAACTGGTTTCGCTCGGTTCGTCCGGCTTGCTGGCGTTGTGGTAGTATTCCTCGCGGTAGATGAACCAGACCATGTCGGCGTCCTGCTCGATCGAGCCGGATTCGCGCAGGTCCGACAGCTGCGGGCGCTTGTCTTCGCGGCTTTCGACCGCACGGGACAGCTGCGACAGCGCGATCACCGGCACCGCCAGTTCCTTGGCCAGCGTCTTGAGCCCCCGGCTGATCTCGGAGATTTCGTTGACCCGGTTGTCATTGGCCCGGCCCGAGCCTTGCAGCAGCTGCAGGTAATCGATCACGATCAGGCCGATGTTGTGCCGCCGCTTGAGCCGCCGGGCCCGGGTCCTGAGCGCGGCGATCGACAGCGCCGGGGTATCGTCGATGTACAGCGGCAGTTCGGCCAGGCGCTGGCTGGCGAAGGAAATCCGCTGGAAATCCTCGCGGCTGATCTTGCCCATCCGCAGCCGTTCGCTGCTGATCTCGGCCTGCTCGGCCAGGATACGGGTGGCGAGCTGGTCGGCGCTCATTTCCAGGCTGAAGAACGCGGTCGGTCCGCCGACCGACTTGGCCGGATCGATCCCGTCCTGCAGATCGCGCAAGTAGCGTTCGGCGCAGTTGAAGGCGATATTGGTGGCGAGCGAGGTCTTGCCCATCGCCGGCCGCCCGGCAAGGATGATCAGGTCCGAATCGTGCAGGCCGCCGACCTTGGCGTTGAGGTCATCGAGCCCGGTGGTCAGTCCCGAGATGTGCCCGCCCGAGGCCAGCGCCTTTTCGATCTGGGTGATCGCGGCCAGGCTGGAGGTGCGGAATGATTGCGCCTCGCTGCCGACCGACGCGCCTTCGGACACGCGGTACAGCGCGGCTTCGGCTTCGGATATCTGCTCGAGCGGCTCGACCCGCTCGGAGGTGTCGAGCGCGGAGGTTACCAGGTTGCGGCCGACCGAAACCAGCTCCCGCAGCAAGGCCAGGTCATAGATCTGCCCAGCCAGCTCGCGCGGGGCGAGCAGGCCCTGGCCATCGGCGGTCAGTCGCGCCAGATAGCTGGCCCCGCCCAGGTCCTTGAGCGCCTCGTCAGCCTCGAAATAGGGCTTGAGCGTGACCGGGGTGACCACCGCCTTGCGATCGAGCAGCTGCATGATCCGGTCGAAGATCCGGGCGTGGATCGGCTCGAAGAAATGCTCGGGCTTGAGCGGGGTGTTGAGCTCCTCGATCACCCGGTTGTCGATCAGCACCGCCCCCAGAAATGCGGCCTCGGCCTCGACGTTCGAAGGCAGGGCGCGCGCGGCGGTCTCGTCGGCGCGGGGGAAGGGGATCGGTTCAGCCATGGGGAGCGATCAATGCGCGCGGGGGTGATTCGGCGCAAGCGCCTTGGGACGAATAAGACCTGTGAATAGCGGGGATGACGAAGGGGGTGCCTATCCTCTTGCTCCGCCATATTGCATCTGCGAAAAGCCCCGCCACCATGGCCGACCCGCGCATCATCCAGATCGAGCTCGACGAGGCGACCATCCTGTGGCGCAACGCCGATATCGAGCAGGAACGCCGGATCGCGATCTTCGACCTGATCGAGGAAAACCAGTTCAAGCCAAGCCGGGCGTGGGAGGCCGGGCACCACGGACCCTACCGGCTCAAGCTGGCGGTCGACGACGGGCGGCTCTCACTCGACATCTCCGACGAGGGCGGCAACCTGCTCGAATCGCTGATCCTCGGCCTGGGCCGGTTCCGCCGCCCGATCCGCGAATATTTCGCGATCTGCGACAGCTATTACCAGGCGATCCGCAAGGCCACCGCGAGCGAGATCGAGACGATCGACATGGCCCGCCGCGGGGTCCACAACGAAGCGGCCGAGATGCTGCTCGAGCGGCTGGAGGGAAAGGTGGAAACCGACTTCGCCACCGCCCGGCGGCTCTTTACCCTGATCTGCGTCCTGCATATCAGGGGCTAGAAGGGTCTCGCAAAAACCATGGCACGCAAAACATCCAGCCGCTGGCGGTTGCGCCTGATCGCGGCGATTATCCTGCTTGGTGTTATCGCCGGGATCTGGGGTTGGTGGACGATGCAGCACTGGCGCCCGAACAAGCTGGAATTCCCGATGCAGGGGGTTGAGGTTTCGAGCGAGAACGGCGCGGTCGATTTCAGGGTGCTGAAGGCGATCGGCGCGAATTTCGCCTATCTCGACGCCTCGGCCAGCGCCTTTGCCCGCGATCCGGACTTCGTGAAGAACCTTGAGGAAGCCCGCGCGGCCAAGCTCCGGGTTGGCGCGGTCCACCACTATGATCCGTGCCAGCCGGCCGAGAGCCAGGCGGCCAATTTCGTCACCGTGGTCCCGCGCGACCGGGTCATGCTGCCCCCGGCGGTCGACCTTGACCTGCTGGCCGACGATTGCCCGGTCAAGGTCAGCGACGCGGCGGTCGAAAGCGAACTGATGACTTTCCTCAACCAGATCGAGACCCACACCGGCAAGCCGACGATCCTGAAGATTTCGCCCGAGTTCGAGAAGCGCTATCATCTCGCCAGCGCGATCGACCGCAACCTGTGGCTGGTGCGCGGAATGTTCCAGCCCGACTATGCCGGGCGGCCCTGGACCCTGTGGAGTGCCAACCCGATGCTCAAGACCGAAGCTGCGGCAGGCCCGCTCGACTGGGTGGTGGTGCAACGATGAGCTGGACCCGCGAAAGCCTGATTGCGGCCGCGCGCGATGCGGCGACACGCGCCTACGCGCCCTATTCCAACTTCCACGTCGGCGCGGCGCTCGGCTTTGCCGATGGCTCGGTGGTGACCGGGGCCAATGTCGAGAATGCCAGCTATGGCCTGACGCTGTGCGCCGAGACGGTCGCGGTCGGCAAGGCGCTGAGCGAGGACTGGCGCGGACGGCTCGAAGCCGTGGCGGTGATCGGCGGCAAGGCCGGCGCGGTCGGCAGCGGCGATCCGGTCACCCCGTGCGGGCGCTGCCGCCAGGTGCTCAACGAAGTCGCCGCGCTGGGCGACAGCGATCCGACGGTGTGGTGCGTCGGCGAAGCTGCGGTGATCGAGCTGCTCTTGTCCGACCTGTTGCCCAAGGCGTTCGGCCCGGGCGCGCTGGGCTGATCGCAAGTCAGCTGGTCAGGTCGGCGACCTTGTGGTGCGGCACCACCCGCCAGCCGACCACCAGCAGCACGAATTGCAGGGCTTCGAACACCATCGGCTGGAAGAAACCCGGCTCGGTCCCGGTCAGGACGGCGCTGATCGCCCGCCCGCTGAAGGCCACGACGAACAGCGCGGCCGGGACCAGCAGCAGATCGCCGTTGCGGCGCCAGGCTCCGCGCAGCATGCAAGCCCCGATCACCAGAAAGAAGGCGGTAAAGTCCGCGCGCAGCACCGCGAACCCAAGCGGTCCGTTGGGCGAGACGCCGAACTGGCTGCCCATCGTGGCCGGGTCGATCAGGAAGCTGAACCCCAGAAAAAGGTTGAACATTCCGGCAAGGAATATCAGCGCTGTGATCGCAATTCGCATCTTGGCAGGCCCCCGGCGTTAACGTCAATTTAGCCACTCTGCCCCATGAAAACGCTTTCGCAAAGCCTGTTGCGCATGAGGGAAGGGCGTTGCACAAGCGCGTTCAAATGGCACAGCCAAGGATCCTGTTGGTCGTGGGTGGCGGAATCGCTGCCTACAAGGCCTGTGAACTGGTCCGCCTGATCCGCAAGGGTGGGGGCGAGGTCACCTGCGTGCTGACCGAAGGCGGGGCCAAGTTCATCACCGCGATGACGCTCGCCGCATTGAGCGAGAACCCGGTCCACACCACCTTGTGGGATCTCAAGGGTGAGGTCGAGATGGGCCACATCCAGCTTTCGCGCAGCGCCGACCTGGTGGTGGTCTGCCCGGCGACCGCCGATTTGCTGGCCAAGATGACTCACGGGATCGCCGACGACATGGCGACCACACTGCTGCTTGCGACCGACAAGCCGGTGCTGGCGGTTCCGGCGATGAACGTGCGGATGTGGGAACACGCCGCCACCCAGGCCAACGTGGCCACCCTGGCCGAACGCGGCATTCACGTGATGATGCCCGACGAGGGCCCGATGGCCTGCGGCGAATTCGGCGCAGGCCGCCTGCCCGAGCCGGTCCATGTCTATAATGCGATCTGCGAATTGCTCGGCCACGAACAGATGCTGCTGCCCGGTCCCGACATGCCGATGCTCGATCTCGGCTGGGCTGGCGGCGATGGAGAGGAAAGCGAGGATACCGGCCATGGCGGCCTCTCCGCCGGGCTGATCCAGCGCGCCGGCAAGGGCGCGCCGATCGCCTTCGCCGACGAACCGATCGAGGGCGAGTTCGCCGAAGTGGCCGAGGCACCGCCGGTCGAAGTCGATCTGAGCAGCCCGATCCTGTCGCGCAAGGGCAAGGCCAAGGCCGCCCCGCCGACCGATCCCGAGGCGATCAACCACACCGTCTCGCCGCACGGCGATGCCCACGCGCCCGAGCCGTTCGATGAAGGCGCGCTCGCCGCCGATCCGCTGGCCGGCCAGCCCGATTTCGCCCCCGATGAAAGCCCGATCGATCCCGACGGTCCGCTCGCGGGCAAGCACGTGCTGATCACCGCCGGGCCGACCCACGAGCCGATCGATCCGGTGCGCTACATCGCCAACCGCAGCTCGGGCAAGCAGGGCTATGCGATCGCCGCCGCCGCCGCCCGGCTGGGCGCCAAGGTGACACTGGTCTCCGGCCCGGTCACGCTGCCCTGCCCGCCGGGGGTCGAGCGGATCAACGTCGAAACCGCGCGCGACATGGCCGAAGCGGTCAAGCAGGCGCTGCCGGCCGACGTCGCGGTGATGGTCGCGGCGGTGGCTGACTGGCGGACGGTGGATTTCTCGCCCGAGAAGATGAAGAAGCGCGGCTCGGCCCCGCCATCGCTGCGGCTGACCGAAAATCCCGATATCCTCGCGATGGTCTCGGTCAGCGACAAGCGCCCCAAGCTGGTGGTCGGCTTTGCCGCCGAAACCGAAAAGGTGGTCGAGCACGCCAAGGACAAGCGCAAGCGCAAGGGCGCGGACTGGATCATCGCCAACGATGTCTCGGGCAGCGTGATGGGCGGCGATGCCAACCTGGTGCATATCATCACCCCCAAGGGTGTCGAAAATCTTCCGGAAATGGCAAAGGGCGACGTCGCCATGGCCATTGTCCAGAGGATCGCTGATGCACTCGCCAAATGAAGTACCCCTCCGCGTAAAACGCCTGCCGCATGGCGCAGGGCTCGACCTGCCGGTCTATGCCACCGCGGGTGCAGCGGGAATGGATGTGGTCTCGGCCGAAGACGTGACGATTGCGCCGGGCGGCCGCCATGCCGTGGCGACCGGGTTGGCGCTGGCGATCCCGCATGGCTTTGAAGTGCAGGTCCGCCCGCGCTCGGGCCTCGCGCTCAAGCACGGCATTTCGGTGCCCAACGCCCCCGGCACGATCGACAGCGACTATCGCGGCGAACTCAAGGTGATCCTGATCAACCTCGGTGAAGCGCCGTTCGAAATCCGGCGCGGCGACCGGGTGGCGCAGCTGGTGCTGGCCCCGGTGACGCGAGCGAGCTGGCTGGAAACCGACGAACTCGATGAGACCGAACGCGGCGAGGGCGGGTTCGGCTCGACCGGCGGGGTTGTCGCGCTGGGGAGCTAGGTTCAGAAACCGAAAGGGCGGGCCCATCGCTGGACCCGCCCTTCGCATTCCAGTCAGGCTGGATCAGTTCTTCTTCTTTTCCGGGGCGACCGAGATCCGCACCGTTTCGCCCGAATTGCCGGGGAAGTTGGTGAACATCGCTTCGACCAGGTTGGGGACCAGATAACCCAGCCGGTTCGAGGTGCTGGCGGCTTCGGCCTTGCCTTCGAACAGGCGCTGGCCATCGGCGCGGCGGTCGATCTTCAGGCTGATCCCGCTGACGAACACGGTGTAGGCGTCATAGCCGCCGCCGAACCACGGATCGCTCCAGCCGTAACCCCAGGCCCCGCGTGGATAGTACGGGCTGAAATAGCCGCGGCGGCCGTAACCGCCATAGCCGAACCGCGGATAGCCGTACCAGCTCGACCAGAACGGATCGGCAAACCCGTTGGAGCGGACCTGGGTGTGGCCCTTGTCGACCCCGTAGACGAACCGGACCACCAGGTCGGCGGTGGCGGGACTGGCGGCAGGGACATAGCCCAGCGCCTGCATCTTGGCATTCACCAGATTGGCATACTGCGCGAATTCCAGCCCGCCGTTCATCAGCGGACTGTCCGCAACCACGGCAAAGGTCTGGCCCTGCGGTGCGGGCAGCTGCGCCGAATAGCGCTGGACATCGGCCTTGAACGGCGTGGCGCAGGCCGCCAGCGCGCCGAGCATCAGCGTGACAACGGCCACCTTGAGCACGGTCAGGGGAGAACGCTTGAGATCAGACATCGACCCATTCCTCGGTTCAGACTGCCGCACGCGAATCGCACACGGATCAGCGGAAAGTTTAGGATTGGCACCGGTTTGCACCAAGCGGTCTTAATCGGGGTTGAACCGTTCACCGTCCCATTTGTGCACTTTAGCGCACAAGCCCCAGTGCTGCATAGGCCGCTGTCAGGGTCGGACCGGCGAGCTCGCGGGCTTTCAGCGCGCCCTTGGCGAGCACCGCGTCGAGCGCCTCGCGGTCGCCGCGCAGTTCGATGAAGCGGGCATTGATCGGCGCGAGGCTTTCGACCAGCAGTTCGCCCAGGGCTGGCTTGAACTTGCCGAAACCTTCGCCCCCGAACCGGGCGAGCACCGCGTCCTGGCTTTCCCCGGCCATCGCCGCGTAGATCCCGACCAGGTTGGCGGCTTCGGGGCGACCGGCCAGTCCGGCCTTGTCGCTCGGCAGCGGCTCGGGATCGGTCTTGGCCTTCTTGACCTTGGCCATGATCGTGTCGGCATCGTCGGTCAGGTTGATCCGGCTCATGTCCGAAGGATCGGACTTGCTCATCTTGGCGCTGCCATCGCGCAGGCTCATGATCCGGGCCGCTTCGGGCGGGATGATCGGATCGGGCAGAGTGAAGACCGGGGCATCCTCTGATCCGAAGTCGTTGTTGAACTTCTGCGCAATGTCGCGTGCCAGCTCCAGATGCTGCTTCTGGTCCTCGCCCACCGGAACATGGGTGGCCTGATAGAGCAGCACGTCGGCGGCCTGGAGCACCGGATAGGTGAAGAGCGCGACGGATGCACCAGATCGGAAGAGCACACGTCTGAACTCCAGTCACACTT
>CALCQB010000355.1 GCA_937897535.1 uncultured Novosphingobium sp.
TCGGCATGGGTTTCATAGGTGATGGTCGGCTTGAGGAACGGCGGATCGCTGACGATATCGTTTTCGAGCGTCATCGACAGGTCGACATAGCGGCGGGTCATCTGGGTTCTCCTGTTAGATCGACTCGTCATTGCGAGCGTAGCGAAGCAATCCAGGGCGGTTTACGCGGCTCTGGATTGCTTCGCTACGCTCGCAATGACGAAGTGATGGGGGGCAAAGGTTGATCATGGTCACTCAGCCGTCCAGCCGCCATCGACGACGAGGCTGGTTCCGGTCATCAGTGCGGATGCGTCGGAGGCGAGGAATATCACCGCGCCCATCAGGTCTTCAACTGTTCCCAGCCGCCCCAGCTTGATCTTGCTCAGGACGCTCGCCTTGAACGCCGGGTCTTCGAGCATCGGTGCGGTCATCGGGGTCGCGATGAAGGTCGGGGCGATGGTGTTGGAGCGGATGCCGTGCGCCGCAAGGTCGAGCGCCATGGCCTTGTTCATGCCTTCCATCGCCCATTTGCTGGCGCAATAGAGGCTGCGGTTGGGTCCGCCGACGTGGCCCATCTGCGATCCCATGTGGATCAGGCTGCCGGAGGTGCCGGTTTCGATCAAGCGCTTAGCGCAGGCTTGGGCGACGAAAAACGCGCTCTTGAGATTGAGGTCGAGCACCGCGTCATAGTCGGCCTCGGTCACTTCCCACAGCGGCTTGGGGCGGTTGGTTCCGGCATTGTTGACCAAGACGTGGAACGGTTCGCGGGCTTCGAAAAACGCAGCGACCGCAGCAAGGTCTGCGACGTCCAATGTTGCAGCGATTGCTGCAGTTCCGATCGCCGATGCTGCAACCTCTATCTCACTTGAGGTTCGCGCAACAAGGGTAACCTCGGCGCCCGCTTCGGCCAAGGCCGCAGCTGCCGCCAGCCCAATCCCGCGACCCGCGCCGGTGACCAGCGCGCGCTTCCCGTCGAGCCGGAAGCTGGGAGTACGGGGCAGGATTGTGCTCACGCCCGGGTCAGCTCGCTTGGGGTCGCCTGGCCGGCGTAGGGAACGTTGCGCCCGCCGAACCGGCGCACGCGGATGTTGGCTTGCTCGCCGTGGCCGGCAAACCCTTCGAGCGCGCACAACCGGCTGCAATACTCGCCGACCAGCGTCGATGCCTCATCGGTCAGCACCTTCTGGTAAGTGCAGGTCTTGAGGAACTTGCCGACCCACAGCCCGCCGGTATAGCGCGCCGCCTTCTTGGTCGGCAGGGTGTGGTTGGTGCCGATCACCTTGTCGCCATACGAGACGTTGGTGCGGTTGCCGAGGAACAGCGCGCCGTACTGGGTCATGTTGTTGAGGAAGTAATCCGGATCGGCGGTCATCACCTGGACGTGCTCGCTGGCGATCTGGTCGGCGACCGCAACCATCTCCTCATAGCTGTCACAGACGATCACTTCGCCATAGGCTTCCCACGCCTTGCGGGCATGATCGGCGGTCGGCAAGATCAACAGCAGCCGCTCGATCTCGGCCATGGTTTCGCGGGCGAACTTCTCGCTGTTGGTCAGCAGCACGCCAGGGCTGTCGGGCCCGTGCTCGACTTGCCCCAGGATATCGGTCGCGGCCATTTCGGGATCGCAGCCGATCTCGTCAGCGATGATGAGGGTTTCTGTCGGCCCAGCAAACAGGTCGATCCCGACCCGGCCGAACAGCTGACGCTTGGCCTCGGCGACGAAGGCATTGCCCGGGCCGACCAGAATGTCGACCGGGTCGATCGTCTCGGTCCCGATCGCCATCGCGCCGACCGCCTGGATTCCGCCGAGCGCATAGATCGCGTCGGCTCCGGCCATCGCCTGGGCCGCGACGATCGCGCGCGCCAGCCCGCCTTGGAACGGCGGCGCACAGGTGATCACGCGGGGAACACCGGCAACCTTGGCGGTAATCACGCTCATGTGCGCGGAGGCGAGCAGCGGATATTTGCCGCCGGGGACGTAGCAGCCGGCATTCTGGATCGGCAGGTTCTTGTGGCCGAGGATGACGCCGGGCATCGTCTCGACCTCGACGTCCTGCATGCTCGCGCGCTGGATCTGGGCGAAGTTTCGCACCTGGGTCTGGGCGAACTCGATGTCCTTGCGTTCCTGCGGGGTCAGGCTCTCGACGCAGCGGTCGATCTCGGCCTGGGTCAGGCGATAGTCCTCGCGGTCCCAGCCATCGAACTTGTTCGACATCTCGCGCACCGCGACATCGCCGCGTGCTTCGATATCGGCCAGCGCGCTTTCGACGATGTCACGCACCTTGCGGTCGGCATCGGCCTTCGCTTCTGCTGCCATTCCGCGCTTGAGCCACTGGGCCATAGGTCTCCCCAATCCTTGCTTGAACTGCGCAGCCCAATGCACAAGGGGTGCAGCGCAAACCATCGCATTGTATCGATAGTGCGCTATCGACCGAATGCCTTTGTTTGGCGCAGGTCGGCTGACTAACCGGGCAGCAACTGGATTACCTTTGGGAGGATTGTGTTCATGCGGCTGGCAACTCTGCGCGACGGGACGAAGGACGGACGGCTGGTGGTGGTCTCGCCCGATGGCACTTCCTGCGCGCCCGCTCCGGTCAAGACCTTGCAGGAAGCGCTGGAAGACTGGGAAGCAGTCCAGCCGCAGCTTGCCGCGATCAGCGCCTTCCCCGATCCGCTCGACCCCAGCCAGATCGCCGCTCCGTTGCCGCGGGCGTGGCAGTGGCTCGATGGCTCGGTCTATGCCAGTCACGGCGCGCTGATGGACAAGGTAATCGGGATCGACAAGCCACCTGTCGCCTGGCCGCTGATGTACCAGGGCGTTTCGAACAAGTTCTACGGCCCGACCGAAGACGTGCGGATGGCCGACGAAGCGCTGCAGATCGATTTCGAGGGCGAATTCGGAATCATTACCGATGCGGTGCCGATGGGTACCAGCATAGCCGACGCGGGCAAGCACATCCGGCTGGTCGTGCAGATCAACGACTGGTCGCTGCGCGCGCTGGCCGGACCGGAAATGAAGACCGGCTTCGGCTGGGTCCAGGCCAAGCCGCCGTGCGCGATGGCCCCCTTCGCGGTGACGCCAGATGAGCTTGGCGATGCCTGGCAGGACTATCAGCCCAACATGAACCTGACGGTTCACTGGAACGGCCAGCAGTTCGGCAATGCCCACGGCAAGGCGATGGGCTATGGCTTCGACGCGCTGGTCGCTCACGCCGCGCGGACCCGCGATCTGGTGGCCGGGACGGTGATCGGATCGGGCACCGTCTCGAACGAGAACTTCCGCGAAGTCGGCTCGTCGTGCATCGCCGAGCGGCGCGGGATCGAGATCGTCGACCAGGGCGGACCGAAGACCGAGTTCATGAAATTCGGTGACACCGTCCGGATGGAAGCCCGCACCGCCGATGGCCGCAGCCCGTTCGGGGCGATCGACCAGAAGGTCGTTCCGGCATGAGCGAGCTGAGCGATTCCGGCCTGCCGCCGGTCCAGCGGGTAGTCACCGGCCACGACGCTGATGGCCGCGCGGTGTTCAAGTCCGAGGACGTCACGCCGACCCGGATGATCCCGTCGGGCGATGCCAGCTTCCTCCTGATCTGGACTACCGAGACCGTCCCGGCCGACAACAACGATGAGACCGACGGCCGCCACCGCGAAGCCGGGCTGACGCTCGACGGTGGCTCGGTGATCCGGGTGGTCGATATGCTGCCGGGCAAGCAGAGCCCGATGCACCGGACCAACAGCATCGACTACGGGATTGTGCTGGAAGGCGAGATCGAGCTCGAGCTGGAAGACGGCGCGAAGAAGACCGTGCGGCAGGGCGGGATCATCGTCCAGCGCGGCACCAATCACCTGTGGCGCAACACCACCGACAAGGTCTGCCGGATCGCCTTCGTGCTGATCGAGGCGCCAGCCTATCTCCACAACGGGGTGCCGCTGCCCGAGGACAAGCCGCACTGATGTTCGACCTTTCCGGCACGCGCGCGCTGGTCACCGGCTCGACCCGGGGGATCGGCCGCGCGATTGCCGAGGGGCTGATTGCGCAAGGCGCGCGGGTGGTGATCTCGAGCGAAAACGCCGAGGACACCGCAAGGGTCGCGGCCGAACTGGGCATGCCGGGCTGCGCCTGCGACGTGGCGGACGATGCCGCGCTGACCCGGCTGGTGGAATTCACCGTGGCAGAGCTGGGCGGGATCGACGTGCTGGTCTGCAACGCCGGGGTCACCGGGCAGGCCGGACCCTTCGCCGAAATCGACATGGACGACTATGCCCGCGTCATGGGCATCAACCTGCGATCGCAAGTAGTGCTGTGCAATCTAGCCCTGCCATACATCGCTGCGGCTGGGGGCGGAGCGGCAGTGCTGATCTCGAGCCTCTCGGGACTGCGCGGCAATGGTCGGATCAACGCCTATGCGCTGGCCAAGGCCGGGGTGGCGCAACTGGCGCGCAATCTCGCGGTGGAGTGGGGACCCCGGAACGTGCGGGTCAACGCCGTGTCGCCCGGCTTCATCGCCACCGAACTGTCACAGCCGCTGCTCGACAACGCCGAATTCATGGCCCGGCGGATGGCAATGACGCCACTGCGCCGGCCGGGAACGGTGCAGGAAGTGGCGGGTGCGGTGGTATTTCTCGCCTCGCCGGCGGGGGCGTTTATCGCCGGGCACAACCTGGTGGTCGATGGCGGGACCCTGATCACCGACGGGAGTTGAGCAGCCGCAGTTTGGCGGCAAAGTCCCGCCACGTCAGGTTGGCATCGATCGATGTGTAGACCCGCATCGGGCGACCGGATGGGTTCGCGCCATAACTGCCGTCGGCGGCGAGGATCGGGGTCGGACGGAGCAAGTAGTTGCTCGAAGCCGTGTCGGGCTGGAACGCGGATTGCAGCGCGGTCAGGGTGACAAGCGCGGTGTCGCCGAGCGTGTAGGTTTCCCCTGCGGTGAAGATGAATCCCGGCAGGTTCTGCGCCAGCCGCTGTTCGGTCTGGACAACCTGCCCACGCAAATATCGGCCGAGCGGATTGGCCTTTGCCAGTTCGTCGAGTTCGGCCAGGCCGATCAGCATCTGGCGAAACGCATTGCGCGGGATTTGCCAGATTTCGATATCCGACTGGTTGAAGACGACTTGCGCCGCCGCGCGGTCGAGACTGAAGTTGTATTCCGCCTCGCCCGGTCCGGGCGGGGGCATTGCAAGGCCGGGGTGCTCGTTGCCGCCGATCCAGACCAGCTTGAGCCGCTTGCCGATTTTCGGTTCGGCCAGCCAGGCAAGCGCGATTTCGGTCAGGCTGCCGCCGGCCGCATAATACAGCGGCCCTGAACGATCGCTGCTCAGCGCTTCGCGGATGATTGCCGCACTGGCCGGGCTTTCGCGCCCGGCTGGTTGCGATCCAACCGGCTGACCTGTCCCAGCGATCACCGGCGGGCGATTGCCCTTGGGGAAGAAGCGCAGCAGCTCGCCGGCCTTTTCCGCCGAGACCCGGCCCTTGTCCGGAACGAGGTCGGCGGCCCCGAAGTCCTTGTAATGCGTCCCGATTACTAGCGGGACCGAGATCGATCGGCACATCAGCAGGTGTGCCAGCAGGAACAATCCATCGGGATCGCCACCGAAGTCATTGTCGACAATCACCCGCGGGCCATTGCCTGTTGCAGGACCGGCCATGGCGGGAAGCGCGGTGGCCGCGCCAAGCGCGATGCCGCCGGCCAGAAAGTTCCGGCGCGAAGGGGTCAGGTCCGTGGCAGCATCCCTGTTGCTCGATTTCACCACGCGGTCGCTCCGGCATCGACCGCAACATCTGTCCCGGTGACATAGCGTGCCTCGTCACTTCCCAGCCAGACCGCGCACCAGGCGATGTCTTCGGGTTCGCCGAGCCGCTTGAGCATGTTCTTGGCGAGCACCTTCGCTTCCAAGCCCGGATCGGCGGCAAGGTGGCGCTGGGTCGCGGCGGTCTTGATAAAACCCGGTGAGATCGTGTTGGCGCGGATGTTGTGGGGTGCCCCTTCCATCGCCAGCTGGCGGGTCATGGCGAGAACGCCGCCCTTTCCGGCGCCGTGGGCGAGGGCGGGGGAGCCTTCCAGCGCGTGGGCCGCGTTGGCACTGGCGAAATTGATTACGCTGGCCGACCCGCTCGCCTTGAGCCACGGCCAGGCCGCGCGGACGGCGAGGAACACGATATCGAGTTCGCCCGCCAAAGTCTCCTTCCACTGCGCGTAGGTCAGGTCCTCGATCCAGGCAAAGTGCGCGAAGGCGGCGGCGTTGACGAGGATGTCGATCCGGCCATGCTCTGCTCCGATCCGGGCGAACAGAGCGTTCACGGCGGCTTCGTTTAGAAGGTCGCACTGTTCGCGGTCCACCCCGACCACGGTCGCGCCTTCGCGGGCGAAGACCTCGGCGCAACCCCGGCCGATCCCGTTGGCCGCGCCGGTGACGACCGCGACTTTGCCGCTCAGTCTCATGCCAGGCTGCGCTGCGGAGTCTTGAGCGGGGAGACCAGCGCCAGCAGCGCTGCGCCCAGGCACAGCCAGCCGAGCACACCCAGCGTCGGCAGGATCGCGCCGGTGAAGCCCATGATCAGCGGGATTGCCAGATTGTTGCAGGCAAACTGGCCGAGGCTGAAGGTCGCAGTCCACAGCCCGGTGCCGCGCCCGCGCACCGCGAACGGCAGCTGTGCCACTGCCCAGGTCAGCAAGGTCGGCAGCAGCATCCCGGCGCCGATCTGGTCGAGCCCCGCCGCGAAAGTAAAGGCCCACGGGTTCTTCAGCACCGCCATCAACAGGAAGCCTGCCCCCATCAGCGCGAATTCCACCACGAACATTGCCTTGAGGCTCAGCCGGGGCGAGAGGACCCAGAAGCAGACGGTGCCGACCGGTACGAACAGGCTGGCCACCATCATCATCAATCCGCCGCGCGCCGAATCGTAGCCGCCGTCAAGCTGCACCACGCCAAGGACCTTCAAAGCGTCGGGCAGCTTGATCTGAACGGTGTAGAACATCACCGATCCGAACAGCGTGATCGCGCAGATCAGCGCCATCGGTCCCCAGGGAATGTCGCTCCACCGGCCCTGCTTGCTATGATCATGGAGCTTTTCGCTTTCGTCCGGCTCCCAGGTGAAGGCCAGCACCATCGCCAGGAAAATCACCGGCAGCAGATAGAGCAGGAAGACATTGTGCCAGTCGCGCGCGCCGACGATTCCGGCCACCAGAATCGCGAAAATGGCGAAAGTGCTCGCGACCCCGGTCTGCGCCGAGAGCCAGCGATTGCGCGCCTCGCCCTTGAACGTGTCGCCGATCAGGGTGGTAGAAAGCGTCATCAGCACCGCCTCGACGATCCCCACCGCGATCCGGCTCCACAGGATATGCGCAAGATCGGTCAGGAAATAGGGCAGCACGCCGACCACCACGTAAAGCGCCATCGACCAGATCAGCAGCCGCCGCCGCCCGACCCAGTCCCCCAGCGCACCCGCTGGAATCGAGAACAGCGCGACGCACAGCGCCGGGGCAGTGATGATCCAGCCGATGTAGAAACCCAGCTCGGCGGGCGTGTATTGCCCGGTCGGGCCATAGGTTTCGGCGATCTTCGGCGCGATCGGGGCGACGAACAGCGCCGCCATCACCGACAGGGTAATCGGGAACAGCAGTGAAATGCCGGTCAGGAAACCGGGCTGGCGTTGTTCGGACATTGTTGGCGTGATCCTCCCCACTTTTGCCGAGAGGCTAGTCGCAGCGCCGGCTTGGCGCAAAGCGATTGGGTGCGATGCTGCCCATCGACGCCGCCGATAGCGGATGCGCTGCGGTTTTGGCTGGTTGCAGATTCTCGCTCGAAACCAAAGTGCTTGGCGTAGCACGCGACAGCGGCCAAAGGATTGCCGCCGGACGCAAAGCGGGAGTCGCGCCATGAAGAGTTCGATTGCAACGGTTTCGGTCAGCGGCAGCCTGGCTGAAAAGCTGACCAGCATCGCCGAGCGCGGCTATGACGCGGCCGAAATCTTCGAGAACGATCTGCTGTCCGCGCCGCAATCCGCCGCTGAAGTGGGGGCGATGATGCGCGATCTGGGGTTGGCCTGCTCGATCTTTCAGCCGTTTCGCGATTACGAGGGCCTGCCGCAGGACCTGTCGACCCGCGCGCTCGAGCGGATGCGGCGAAAGTTCGCGGTGATGGAGGACCTTGGCACCGACCTGATCCTGCTGTGCTCGAACTGCTCGCCGCAGGCCAGCGGCGACCGCGCGCGGAGCATCGATGACCTTGGCCGGATCGCCGAGCTGGCAGGCACGCACGGCAAGCGGATTGGCTACGAAGCGCTGGCCTGGGCCCCGCACGTTAACGATCACCGCGAAGCCTGGGCACTGGTCCGCGATGTCGATCACCCGGCGCTGGGGCTGGTGCTCGACAGCTTCCACTCGCTCTCGCGCGGGATCCCTTCGTCGAGCATCGGCGATATCCGGGCCGACAAGCTGTTCCTGATCCAGCTGGCCGACGCGCCGAAGCTCGAGATGGACCTCTTGAACTGGAGCCGCCATTTCCGCTGCATGCCGGGCCAAGGCGATTTCCCGCTGGCCGACTATTGCGCGGCGATCCGCAAGATCGGCTACCAGGGTTACTGGAGCCTCGAGATCTTCAACGACCGGTTCCGCGCCGGTTCAGCCGGACAAGTCGCGCGCGACGGCCTGCGCGGATTGAAGGTCCTGCACGATGCGGCCGGGCGCAAGATCGGCGCGCCTGCCGAACTGCCGGACCGGGTCGAGCCGGCCTGCGTCGAATTTATCGAACTCGCCGCCAGCCATGAGGAAGCGGCCGAGTTCGCCCGCTTCTTCACCGCGCTGGGGTTCGGACCGGTCGGGCGGCACCGTTCGAAGGACGTGGTCCGCTGGCAGCAAGGCGCGATCAACCTGGTGGTCAACTCCGAGCCCGAAGGGCTGGCCCACAGCTTCGACATCGTTCACGGCGGTTCGGTCTGCGCGATCGGGCTGGCGGTAGATGATCAGCAGGCGGTGCTCGACCGGGCCGGCGCGCTCGATATCCAGCGCTTCGATCAACCCGCTGCGCCCGACGAATGGGCGATCCCGGCGGTGCGCGGGATCGGCGGGAGCCTGCTCTATCTGGTCGATCAGGCCAGCCGGGCGGCGATGTGGCAAAGCGAGTTCCCGCTGCCGTGCGATGGTCCGGCTCCGCGTTCTGACCTGACCGCGATCGATCACGTTGCCCAGACCATGCAGTACGAGGAGTTCCTCAGCTGGCTGCTCTACTACACCGCGCTGTTCGACATGGGCAAAACCCCCCAGCTCGAAATCGCCGACCCGATGGGGATCGTCTACAGTCAGGCGGTCGAAAGTCCGGGGCGCGGGGTGCGCTTCACGCTCAACGGGTCAATGGCGGCCAATGCCCTCTCCAGCCGGTTCATCCACCACTATTTCGGGGCCGGGGTCCAGCATATCGCCTTTGCGACCGCGGACGTGTTCGCCGCGGCCGAGCAGGCCCGCGACGCCGGGCTGCCGCTGCTGGAGATCGGGCCGAACTACTACGCCGATATCGAAGCCCGGTTCGGGCTCGAGGCCGATCTGGTCGCCCGGATGGCCACGCTGAACCAGCTCTACGACCGCGACGAAGCCGGCGAATACTTCCAGTTCTACAGCCGCGCCGTGGCCAAGCGGGTGTTCTTCGAAGTGGTCGAACGCCGCAGTTACGACGGCTACGGCGCCGCCAACGCCGCGATCCGGCTCAACGCCCAATCGCGCCACCGCGATCCTGCGGGCATCTGAACGAGTCACCTGGTGAGCTTGGCTAATGCTGGCGAATACGACGCCATTATCCAGCCGACCCAGGGTGCCCGAAGGCGAAAATCTGTTTGATTGGTGCGGTCGAGAAGACTCGAACTTCCACGGGCTTTCGCCCACAACGACCTCAACGTTGCGCGTCTACCAGTTCCGCCACGACCGCTAAATCAACGGAGGGCCAGGGGCGCTCCGGGGGGGTAGGAGCGGGCCCTTAGCAAAGGGGGCGGGGGGCTGCAAGCGCCGAAACGGCTGTCGGGATCGGCAATTTGCCCGTCCCGGTCGGGGACAGCGTCAAACCGGTTCTTGCCCGGATGGTGAATCGGGCGTTCACCATGTTTCATGACTGGCCTGCTCGCCATCATTGCCCTTGCCGCCGCCCCGATCACGGTTGCCCCCGAAGCGCCGCAGCGGGCCGGGGTCCAGATTACAGTATCGGTTCAGGCCGAGGTGATCCGGGCCGGAACCTCGGGCCCCGACGAAGCTGCCGAAGCGCCGCGCAGGCAGATCAGGCCACGCCCTGGCGGGCGTTCGACGGTCGAGTTCGAATAGGGACTAGCTACCCGGTTTCCAGCCGAATTCGGCCTTGACGCCAGACTTGGGGACCGGAACCAGCGCTTCGTTGATCGACACGCTCTCGCCTGGTGCAAGTACGCGTTTGGGCGGCTGAATCTCGGCATTGTAGACCACCCGGCCGCGGGCATCGCGCAGCACCACCAGGATCGGCGGGACCGAGCGCGAATCCTGCGAGATGTTGGTGACCGAGCCATTGACCTCGAAGAACCAGCTCTGGTCCGGCAATTGCCGCTGGCTCTGGCGCTTGGCCGGAAAGTCGAGCTTCAGCCCCGGTTGTTCCTCGGCGAACATCGGCTGGGAGAAGGGCATCCAGCTGGGCAGGCCATACCAGGCCGCCGCGCCGACCGCGCCCAGTGCCACCACGGCGAACAGCGCGGCTGCGATCGTCCACATCTTCGCCGGATTGCGGCGCGGGCGGAACGGCGGTTCATAGTCGAACTGCGAAACCTGGTTGTCGTCGTAATAGTTGGCGCCGATCGGCACTGTAGTTGCCGGCGGCGGCGCGACCGGTTCATCGCCGAACCCGCCCAGCGGCGGTGGCGCTTCCGGCTGGGCCTGGTCTTCGTCTGCCGGGGGCGGAGCGGCAACTTCGGGCACAGCCTGCTGCTCGACCGGCTCAGGTTGCGGCTCCGGGGCTGGTGGAGCGGGCTTCGGCGGGGCCGGTTCGGGCGCTGCCGCGGGCTGCGGCAGGTCGGCCAGGTCCAGTTCGGGCCCCTCCTGGAACCACGAATGGCGGCACTTGGCGCAGCGCACGGTCCGGCCGTCGACGCCGATCGCGTTGTCGGGAACGACATAGCGGGTGGTACAGGCGGGACAGGCGATGATCATGGCTTCTGCGTTAAACAACGCGCGCTTCTAAACGGCAAGCATTGCCGGGGGATAGTTGCGCGCCTATTCCCTTTTTTCCACCACGATTGCCCGCTATAGCCCGGCCCAAGCCCAGCCACGCTCCGGACAGCCCCAGATCACATGACCAACGCCACCGACGGGGAAATCGTCCAGTTCGATAATGTGGGGCTGCGCTATGGCACCGATCGCGAGGTGCTGAGCGACGTTTCGTTCACCCTGTTCCCCGGCAGTTTCTATTTTCTGACCGGGGCCAGCGGCGCGGGCAAGACCTCGCTACTCAAACTGCTGTACCTGGCCCAGCGCCCGTCGCGCGGCATGATCCGGATGTTCGGAACCGACGCGATCACCCTGCCGCGCGAACGCTTGCCGGCCCTGCGGCGGCGGCTGGGGGTGGTGTTCCAGGAATTCCGGCTGGTTCCGCACCTGTCGGCGTTCGACAATGTCGCCTTGCCATTGCGGGTGGCGGGGGTGCCGGAACGGGACCTGCTCAAGCCGGTCGCCGACATGCTCGAATGGGTCCGCCTGGGTGAGCGGATGCACGCGCTGCCGGCCCAGCTTTCGGGCGGGGAGCAACAGCGTGTGGCGATTGCGCGGGCGGTGATCGGGCGGCCCGAGATGCTGATCGCGGACGAGCCGACCGGCAACGTCGATCCCGACATGGCAATCAAGCTGCTGCGCTTGTTCGAGGCCCTGAACCGGATGGGCACCACCGTGGTGGTCGCAACCCACGATGTCCACTTGCTCAAGAAAGTCCCCGAATCGCTGATCATGCGGCTCGACAAGGGCCGCCTGTCCGACCCGACCGGCGCGCTGCGCTATCCTCCGCGCCCGCATGCCGGCTTTGGCGCGCGGAGCTGAGCGATGGCGCTGACGCTTCCTGCAGCCTTCTCCGGCTCGATTTCCCGGGGGCTGCGCTCGGTTTCGGGCGGCGGCGCGCCCGATCTGATGCCGCAGGGGCGGCTCGCCGGGCCGATGCCATGGGTGATCGCGATCATGGTCGCGCTGACCGTGATCGCGGCGGCGGCCGGCCTCGCGCTCAGCAACACCGCCAGCAACGCCAGCGATGCGCTGTCGGGCGGGGCAACGGTTCAGGTGATCGAGGCCAACGCCGCCGAGCGCGACCGCCAGGCCAAACAGGCCGCGCGGGTGATCCAGGCCATGCCGGGCGTCCTGGAGGTCCACATCGTCTCGCAGGACGAAGTCCAAAAGCTGATCGAACCGTGGCTGGGGGTGCCGACTGGAGAAGACCAGATCCCGGTCCCGGCGCTGGTCGATGTGCGGATGCGCGAGGCGGTCGACGGCGAAAAGCTGGGGCAGATGCGGCGGCTGGTCCGCCAGGTCGCGCCTGCTGCGCGGGTCGATGCCCAGTCAACCTGGCTGAGGCCGGTATTCGGCGCGATCGAATCGCTGCAATGGCTGGCGCTGGCGCTGGTCGGGCTGCTGGGTTTTGCCTTGGCCTCGGCGGTGCTGCTGGCGGTGCGGACCGCGCTGGGCACCAATCGCGAAACGATCGAGATTGTCCACCTGCTCGGCGGAACGGACAGCCAGATCGCGCGGATCTTTCAGCGCGCGATCGGCTTCGATGCGGCCGGGGGCGGCGCGGTCGGGCTGGGACTGGGACTGGTGGTGGTGCTGTTCCTCGGCCGCCGGTTCGAAGGGCTGGGCGCAGGGCTGATCGATTCGGGGGCGCTTGGTTGGGCCGACTGGGTGCTGCTCGCGCTGGTTCCGATCGGCGGGGTGCTGCTGGCGATCTTTACCGCGCGGCTGACGGTGATCCGTGCGCTGCGGAAGATGCTCTAGGCCGATGCTGCGCCGCCTTATTTCCTTTCTCGTGCTGGCCTATGCGCTTGGCTTCATCTGGTTCGCGATTGCGCTGCCGCAACCGGCCGGGGAACAGCGGACCGACGGGGTGGTCGTGCTGACCGGCGGGGCCGGGCGGATCGACCGCGGGCTTGAGGTCCTGCGCAGCGGCTGGGCCCCGCGGTTGTTCGTGTCCGGGGTCGACCGCGAGGTAAAGCCGCACGAATTCGCGATCGAATACAAGATCGGCAGTCTGCAAATGGCCTGCTGTGTCACGCTGGGCTTTGCCGCGACCGACACCGCTACCAATGCCCGCGAGACTGCCGACTGGATTGACCGGCAGAAGATCCGCTCGGTCCGCGTGGTGACCAGCGACTGGCACATGCGCCGCGCGGTCGCCGATCTGGAAAAGACCATTTCCGCCGGGGTCACGATCATTCCCGATGCCGTGCCGACCCAGCCGACGCTGCGGATGCTGTTCCTCGAATACAACAAGATGTTGGCCCGCGTGGGCTTGCGTGCGGTGGGGCGCTGAGATGGGACGACTGGCCGACATGCTGCGCTCGATCGTGTTCTACATCGTGTTCTACACCGGCAGTCTGTTCGTCGTGCTGGCCTGCGTGGTCGCGCTACTCGGCAGCAAGGAGACCTTTCGCCGGATGGTCGACCAGTGGGCCCGCTGGCACCGGCTCTGCATGCGCTTCCTGCTTGGCCAGACGGTGCGGATGGAGGGCGAAATCCCGCCCGGCCCGGTCTTCGTGGCGATCAAGCACGAAAGCTTTTTCGAAGCGATCGACCTGGCCCGGTTGCTCCACCGCCCCGGCGTTTTCGCCAAGGCCGAACTGATGCGGATCCCGCTGTGGGGGCTGGTTGGCGATCGCTATGGCCTGGTCGAGGTCCAGCGCGACCAGGGGGCCAAAGCGCTGCGCCACATGATGGCCGCAGCCAAGCGGTTGAGCGGCGAAGAGGGCCGTCCGCTGGTGATCTTCCCCGAAGGAACCCGCGTCCCGCATGGACAGGCACCACAGCTTCAGGCGGGCTTCGCCGGGATCTACAAGTTGCTCGGCTTGCCGGTTGTGGCGATCGCGACCGATGGCGGCCCGCTGTATCATCGCTGGTGGAAGAAGCCCGGCGTGATCACGTACAAGGTGGTCGAAGTTATCCCGCCCGGCCTGCCGCGCGATGTGGCCGAGGAGCGGGTGCGGGTGGCGATCAACGCGCTCAATCCGGGTGCGGTGTTATGAGCGAGAAGCGCTCCCCGCTCGAGGTGCTCGGCCCCGGTCTGGTGACCGGCGCGGCCGATGACGATCCGTCGGGCATCGGCACTTACAGCCAGGTCGGCGCGCAGTTCGGCTATGGTCTGGCCTGGACAATGTTCTTCGGCTTTCCGCTGCTGGCCTCGATCCAGGCAATCTGCGCGCGGATCGGGGCAACCACCGGCAAGGGGATCGCCCAGAACCTGCGCCAGCACTATCCGCCGTGGCTGCTGCGGATGGTGGTGCTGCTGTTGCTGATCGCCAATGTGATCAACCTCGGGGCAGACCTGGGCGCGATGGGGGCGGTGCTGGCGCTGGTGGTGCCGGGGCCGGCGCTGGCGTTCACGGTCGTTTTCGGGCTGGTCTGCGTGCTGCTGGAAGTCTTGCTGAGCTATTCGCGCTACCAGCAGATCCTGAAGTGGACCACGTTGTCGCTGTTTGCCTATGTCGGGGTGGTGTTCGTGGCCGACGTGCCGTGGGGCGAGGCAATCTATGACATCCTCATTCCGCACATGGTCTTCGACAAGGACCACGCGATGGCGATGGTGGCGATCTTCGGGACCACGATCAGCCCCTACCTGTTCTTCTGGCAAGCCGGCCAGGAGGTGGAGGAACAACACCGCCGCCACATCAAGCCGCTGCACGTCAGCCCGCGCGAGGCCGGGCCGGAACTCAAGCGGATTCGCACCGATACGCTGGTCGGCATGGGCTTTTCCCACATGACCGCGCTGTTCATCATCATCGCGACCGCCGCGACGCTCAATTCGCACGGTATCAAGGACATTACCAGCGCAGCCCAGGCAGCCGAGGCACTGCGCCCGATCGCCGGAAACTTTGCCTTCGCCCTGTTCGCGATCGGGATCATCGGCACCGGGTTGCTGGCCGTGCCGATCCTGGCTGGAAGTGCGGCCTATGCCGTCAGCGAGACCTTCGACTGGACAGAGGGGCTGGACCGCAAGCCGCGCGAAGCCAAGGCGTTCTATGCGGTCATCACGCTCGCTACAGCAGGCGGCGTCGCGCTCAATTTCATCGGCCTCGATCCGATGCGGGCGCTGTACTGGGCGGCGGTGGTCAACGGCCTGTTGGCCCCGCCGTTGATGGTGGTGACCATGCTGATCGCGCGCAACCGCAAGGTGATGGGCGAACTGGTGATCCCGCGCGGGCTGGAGATCGGCGGGTGGATCTCGACCCTGGTGATGTGGGTAATCGCGGCGGTATTCCTGCTCAGCTGACCCGTTTGACCTCGACCCACTGCTCGAGCAGCTGAACATTGCCGAAGCTCGACAGGAACGGCACGTCAGCGGCATCGCGGCCGACCCCGATCTTCACGACCTCGTCCGCTGCCGCCATGCCGGTGGCGTCAACCAGGTGCCAGGCCCCGGCGAGAAACACTTCCGCCACCGCGTGGAAATCGGGCGGATCGACGTCGGGGGCGTAAACGCTGACATAACGGGCCGGGATCGAGGCGGCGCGGGCCAGCGTGATCAGCAGGTGGGCATAGTCGCGGCAGACCCCGCGGCGCTGGATGAAGGTGTCGCTGGCGCAGGTCCCGGCATGGCTCGCCCCGGCCTCATAGGACATATGCCGGGCGACCCAGTCGCGGATTGCGGCCACGCAGGCCCCGCCGGTCAGCCCGGAAAATTCGGTCATGACGAAGTCGTTGAACCGGTCCGACGGGCAGAACCGCGACGGCATCAGATAGTCGATCGTATCGCCGGGCAGTTGATGCGGCTGGGTTTCGCGAAGTGCGGCCAGATCGGCGACCTGGCGGCTGACTTCGATCACGGCCTTGTAATCGAGCGCCAGTTGCCCTTCGACCCGCAGCCAGATCCGCTCGCCGATTTCGTCATGGCCGGGGACGCGGGCGAAGTGCAGCACCGGGGTCAGCCACAGCTCGGGATCGATCACGCGCTGTTCGGGCAGTTTCGCGGCCTCGAGCTGGACCAGCAGGTCGGTCGGCTCGGTGAAATCATAGAACAGGCGGGCATGGATCGAGAGGGTCATCGCCAGACGCAATGGCTGGGGGAGGCGGGGGTTCCCACCACGCCCTCAGCCGCCATGATCGCTGCGGCCGAAATCGGGCCGGGCGTCGTCCTGGCCCTCTTCGATGATCGAGCGGCGGATCGCGCGGGTCCGGGCGAAGTGTTCGAACAGCTGGTCGCCATCGCCGATCCGGATCGCGCGTTGCAGCGCGGTCAGGTCTTCGGTGAAGCGCTGGAGCATGTCGAGCACCGCGTCCTTGTTGGACAGGAACACATCGCGCCACATTGTCGGATCGGAAGCCGCGATCCGGGTGAAATCGCGAAAGCCGC